>JAFGMW010000074.1 GCA_016927275.1 Pseudomonadota bacterium | reverse complement strand
GGCCGACGAAAGCCCCCGATGACCTTCAGACAGTCTGGTTCATCTAATGATGAAATGCCGGGGCGTGGGAACTGCGCCCCGGCCGAGACGGCGTTTGAGGCGAGGAGGGATAGCGAGAAGAGCGCTTCGATCCGCCCCGTCTGCAGAACTCAACTCTGAAAAGTCAGTTTGGATAATGCCGACTTGTCGACACCCTGAATCAGGACCACCTTGGTGCGGCTGCGGGCGCCCCGGAGGATCGAGATGCGGGACCTGGGCACGCCGAGCTCCTTCGAGAGCAGCTCGATGATCTCATCGTTGGCCGCGCCCTCGACAGGGGGGGCGGCCAGGGCGACCTGGAGCACGCCGTCCCGCATGCCCTTGACGCGGCTCCTTCCGGCGCGCGGGGAGACGCGGCACTCGATCGTGACTCCGTCTTTTCTCTCGTTGATCTTCAAGATTATCAGTGACTGGTGACTTGTGACTGGTAACTGGCGGTAATGCACGGGTCGCCTTGGTCATCACGCCAGTCACTAGTCACTAGTCACGGCTTCAATGTTCTCAGCTCTCTTGCCCTCTTGGTGGCCGCTCGGACCGACTCCTCCATGGTCTTCCAGAAGTTCCGCCTCTTCATCTGCTTCATGGCGGCCCATGTGGTCCCCTTCTTGGAGGTCACCTGCGCGCGCAGTTCGCGGGGCGAGCGGCTGTTGTGCGAGGCCAGCTCCGCCGCGCCCACGGCGGTCTGGATCGTGAGCATCCGCGACATGGCGGGGGTGAGCCCGAGCTTCACGCCGGCCGCGTCCATCGCCTCCATCATGGCGAAGAAATAGGCGGGCCCGGTGCCGGAGAGCCCCGTGACCACGTCCATGAGCCTCTCCTCGCGCACGTCCACGGTCTGGCCCACCGCCTGGAAGACCTGGTGCGCGAAGCGGCGGTAGCGCTCCGGCATTCGTGGGCCGCAGTAGATGGCCGATATCCCCTCGTCGATCACGGCGGGCAGATTCGGCATGACCCTTATGAGGCGGGGCCTCGCGCCGAGGTAGCGGCGGAGCCGCTTGAAGTCAATGCCTGCGGCGATCGAGATGAAGAGGTGGTCCTTCGTGATGAGAGGCCTGATCCCCCCGCAGACCCCCTCCATGTCCTGCGGCTTGACCGCGAGGATGACCGTGTCGCATGCGTTGACCACCGCGTGGTTCTTGCGCGTGGTGTGGATGCCGTAGGTCTTCTCGAGGAGCCGCACGCGCCCGGGCGATGCGTCTGAGGCGAGAATCTCGTACGAGCGCACGAGGTTGGAGCGCAAAAGCCCCTTGATGAGCGCCTCCCCCATGTTCCCCGCGCCGATGACGCCCACTATGTAGTTGTCCTTCATGATGCCTCCTTATCTAAAGAAGCTGAGAAGCTGAGAGGCTGAGAGGCTGAGAAGGTTCAAATGCCCCCTGCTTCTATCTTTGCTTCTCTGCTTCTCAGCTTCTGTACTTCTCTCCGATTCCCAGGGCCGATCTCGATCATGTACATTATCGCGCCGGCGACCGTCACCGGGATGAACTGCACCGCATGGTAGCACAGCGCCACGCCGAGACCCAGCGCCGAGCTGATCCCGAACCAGGAATATGCCAGCACGGCGGCCGCCTCGAATGGGCCGATCCCGCTGGGCGCGGACGGTATGATGATGGCGAGGTTGATCGCGACGAAGACCAGCGCCGGGACCCACAGGGCCATGTGCAGGCCGAAGGCCAGCTGGCAGAGCCGGATCGTCTCTATCTGCAGCAGGCAGATGGCGATCGAGAGCCCGAGGGTCGCGAGGATCAGCCTGGAGCTCCCGAGCATCAGCATGCCGGAGCCCAGGCCGGCCGCGAGCCTCGAGAGCCTGCCCGCCACGTCGGCCTCCTCCCTGGATGCGCGCCTGTGATGAAACATGAGGAGTATGCAGATGAGCAGCGATGCAGCCGTGACTATCGAGACTATGACGGTGCCCTTGAGGACCCACTCAGGAAACGTGGAGTGGAGCGACAGCAGGCCGAAGAGTATCAGGATCGCCAGCCCCTCGAAGAGCTTGTCCAGCCCGGTGATTGAGGCGAGCATGGCGCGGCTGGCGCCCTCCCACTTGCCGAGGAGATAGATCTTGAGCCAGTCGCCGCCGCGCACGGGCAGCACGTTGTTTGCCGCGAGCCCGATCATGGTGGCCTTGAAGATGCCCGAGTATCGCGCGCGCTTCCTGGGCCTCATCATGAGCTGCCAGCGCAGGCTTTTGAGCAGGATGACGGCTATGTTCACGACCGCCGCCGCGCCCAGATAACGCCACTCCGCGCGGGCGATCCCGGCCCACAGCGAGCCCATGTCTATGCGGGTGAACATCACCCAGACGAGCGCCGCCGTGACGAGCCAGCCTATTGCTGTGATTGCGGTCTTTTTCATTCGTGACTCGTGACTCGTGACCTGTGGTCTGTGGCCTGTGGGGGTGTTCACAGATCACTGACCACTGATAACTGACCACCGATCACTTTCTTATAGTACTCCAACTGCATCTCCGCAATGCGTTTCCAGTCGTACCTCTCGACCCGCAGGGCCGCGGTCGCGCCGAGGCTCTCCCTCAGCTCCCCGTCGGCGATGAGCCTCTCGAGCGCGGCCGCGAGCGCGTCCTCGTCGCCGGGCGGGACGAGCAGGGCGCTCTCTCCGTGCGTCACCAGGGCGCGGAACGCCTCGATGTCGGAGGCCACCATCGCGCGGCCGCCGCTCATCCCCTCGAGGATCGTGATCCCGAAGGAGGCGATGGCAGGGGTGAAGACGAAGGCGTGCGCGGAGGCCAGATAGTCGGGCCTCCTGTTGTGTGCCGCGCCCTCGAAAAGGACCGCGTCCCTCACGTCGTTCGGAACGATGCCGTGGAAGTGGAAAGCCAGCGGCCCGTCGCCCACCACTATGAGCCTCGTGTCCCTGTTGCTGCGGTGGATGCGCGCGAAGGCGTTGATGAGCACGTCGAGGCCGTTGCGCCTGTCGGGCCTCCCGATGAAGAGGATGTTGAATTTCCCGTCCGCGAAGCGCTCGATGGGCCTGCCTTGCGCCCACCACTCCACGTCCACGCCGTTGGGGATCACGTCGAACTCGCGGCCGAAGTAGCCCCTGAGCTCCGCCGCGCAGCAGTCCGAGACCGCGATGCGGCCGTCCATGCGGTCGAGCAGGCGCAGGCACCGCTCCCTGTAGAGCTTGTAGTAGATGTCGTCCGTGCCGCCGAGCACCGTGTGGAAGGTGCCGACCGCCGGCGACAGCGCCTGTATGTTCGCAATCTGCGGCAGGGTGGGGAACAGAGGGGAGTGCAGGTGGATGAGGTCGAAGCGCTCCCGCTCGAGTATGTCGCGGACCTTGCGCGCGAGCCCCGTCCCGAAGCTCACCCTGCCGCACGAGGCGTTGAAGAAGACCGGGGTGCTGCGGCCGACGAAGATCACCCTCTCCCTGATCTCCCTATCCACCTCCGGCGGAGATCCCTCCCTGCCCGTGATTATGCGAAAGTCGTGGCCCAGGCGCATGAGCTCGCGCGAGAAGTGATAGACGTTTTCGGTGATGCCGCCGAGGGTGGGGTAGAAGTACTCTGTGACAATGCCTATCTTCATCCGGCGAGGCCCCTGGGCTAAATCTTTCGTGGATTCGGGGGGTTATGAGGGATCCCGATTGATTTGTCAAATGGATGGTGATCGGGGATCGGGGATCAGGGATCGGGGATCAGGGATCGGGGATCAGTGTCATTTCTTACAGATCATTGATCACGGATCACTGATCACAAAACCCGGATTTATACCGGGTTTTCTATTGAAATCCCGGCGACATAGGGATAAACAAGCCCACCCATGTCCACGGCGAACAACACCTTTGAATTCGGCATCACCCCTCGGGGTTTTTCCCTTGGGGCCTTTTTCGCCTGGTCCAGGGAGAGGGCGCTCTTTCGGCTCGCCCACCTGGGCTTTGACATCGTGTTTCTGGCGGCCATGGCCGTGATGCTCGTGGCGACGGTGCTGGCCATGGGCGGGAGCATCCGCTTCTTCCAGGCCTCGGTCGGGCTCCCGCTGGCCATCATGGTGGTGGCGCTGGTGACCGCGGCCTGTCGGAGGCCCGGAGAGTGGCGCGACGAGGTGAGGCACATCCTCAGGGACTGGGTGCCGTTCCTCTTCATCGTGTTCATCTACGAGAACATGCACGACGTGGCGGGCCAGGCGATGAGCTTCGACATCGCCGGTACCCTGCACGACTGGGACGTGGCCCTCTTCGGCATGGAGCCCACGCTCTGGATGCAGCGCTTCTACTCGCCGCTGGCCACCGACATCTTCGCGGTCTCGTACGCCCTCTACTTCGCGGAGCCGCTGGTCATCATGTTCCTGCTCTCCATATGGGACATGCGGCAGGAGCTTAGGCACATGGCCATGACCGTGACGCTCACGTTCATACTGGGCTTTATCGGCTACGTATTTCTGCCCGCCTCGCCGCCGAGATATTTCATAGAGCACCTCTTCACCGATCCGATCAGGCTGCAGGGGCAGTTCATATTCAATCACCTGCAGGGGGCGTGGGACAGCCTCTCCGTGGTGGCGGGCGGCGCCTTCCCCAGCCTCCATGTCGCGATCTCGACCGTGGCCCTGATCTACGCGTGGCGCTATCGGAAGCTGAACAGGACCTGCAGCGCCATATGGTACGCATACGTCCCCCTGGTGACCAGCCTCTGGGTAGCGACCGTGTATCTGCGGCACCACTGGGTCATCGACATTTTCGCCGGATGGGCGGTTGCGGGGATCGCCTATGCCGGGACTGAGCTGCTCGCTCGAGCCCGCGCAGGCCTCTGCGCGCGCTACGGGCTATCGGTCTGAGCGGGTCGTGGCAGCTCAGAATTTACCGACATGATTCAAAGCATCCATCGACTGGCGACCGCGTATATCAAGTTCGTGTCCAGGCACGAGCGGACGGTGCTGCTCCTCGCGCTGGCGACCTTCGCGGCCTCGGTCTGGATATCGTCCGGCCTCGAGCTCAAGAGCGACCTCAAGGAGCTGCTACCCCCCGATTACCAAAGCGTCATGGAGCTCAACCGCGTGCTCGAGCACGTGGGCGGCATCGATTCGCTCATAGTCGCGGCCGAGGGCCCGGACGTCGAGGCGAACAAGCGCTTCATGGACGATCTCGCGCAGCGCCTCGCGGATCTTGCGCCCGGGAAGATACGCTACGTCAACTACAAGGCGGACCGGATCAGGCGGTTCTACGAGGACCACTTCCTGTACTACATGGATCTCAAGGACCTCGAGACGTTCCACTCGAGGCTCAAGCGGCGCGTGGATTACGAGAAGTTCAAGCGCACGCCGTTCTTTCTGGACCTCGACGAGGGTGAAGCCGCGCAGCCGGAGGGCTTCGACTTCGACTCGCTCAGGGAGCGATACGAAAAGCGCTACCGGGCCCCGGTGGAGACCGTGGACGACTATTACGGGGGCGAGTGGGGGCGCATGCTGATCATGGTGATAAGGCCCTTCGGCACCGCCATGACCGTCGGCGCCGCCAGGTCGCTCGTCTCCGCGGTGGAGGCAGTCGTGGAGGAGATGGGGCCCGCCTCCTATTCCCCGGGCATGAGGGTAGGGTTCTGCGGCAACGTGAAGAGCACGATCGAGGAATACGAGACGATGAAGAGGGACATCCTCTCCACGTCGCTGCTCTGCATAGGGCTGGTCTCCATCGCCATAGTCGTCTACTTCCTGCGCATCAGGGTCGTCTTCATGCTGGGGGGGACGCTCCTTCTGGCCATCTCATGGACCTTCGCGATCACGCGCGGTGTGATAGGCTATCTCAACGCCCAGACCGCTTTCCTCGGCTCCATAATCGTGGGCACGGGGATCAACTACGGCATAATACTGATGGCCCGCTATCTCGAGGAGCGCAAGAGGCAGAGGGGCCCGGCCGAGGCCATGGAGCTTGCGATCGAGGCGACCGCCGTGCCGACATTCCTCGCCGCGGTCACCACCGCCGTGGCGTTCGCGGTCCTGTTCATCGCCAGGATCCGGGGCCTGTCGCAGTTCGGCTTCATCGGCGCCCTCGGGGTCATGCTCTGCTGGGCGGCCACCGTGCTCGTCCTGCCTGCGATGATGACCGCCTCCGAGAAGATCCACCGATTCGTGAGGCCCAGGGCCGCGCCGAGGAGGGAGAGCGCGCTCTTCGCCATGGCGACGAGGGTCGCGGCCCGCTCCCCCGCGTTCATCATCGGGGCGTCGCTGATGGCGGCGGTGGCGGCGGTGGTCGTGATCGTCCGGTTCGCGCCCAATGCGATAGAGTACGACTTCACGAAGATGCGCAACCAGGTCTCGGTGAGCAGCGGGACCGAGGCGCTGGAGAAGAGGGTCAGCCGACTCTTCAAGCATTCGATGACTCCGTCGGTGGCGCTGGTCGACTCCATAGAGCAGGGCAGGCAGGCCTGCGAAGCGGTGATGGCCCGTAACGATGCGCTCCCGCCGGAGGAGCAAAGGGTCGGCAGCTGTCACTCCATATACGATCTGCTGCCCGAGGGCCAGGAGGAGAAGCTGCCGGTCATAGCGAGGATAGGCGCACTGCTGTCCCAGGAGTGGTTGGACAAGGCCGGCGACAGGATCTCCTCGCAGGTGAAGCGGGTGAAGCGCTCGGTTCTGAATCGTCCGCTGACGGTCGAGGACATGCCGGATGACATGACGCGCCATTTCGAGGACCGCTGGGGCAACAGGGGGGCGCTGGTCTTCATAAACCCGAGGCCGGGCATGCTGCTCTCCGACGGCCGCAACCTCGTCCGGTTCGCCGACACGATCAGGGAGATCACGTTGCCGGACGGGGTCGTCCTGCATGCGGCGAGCGCGTCCCTCGTGTTCTCCGACCTGATATCGATAATAAAGGACGACGCCCCGCTGCTCACCGCCGCGTCGCTGGCCGCCGTGATCCTGCTCGTGCTCCTCATGCTCAAGAGCGTGCGGCGCTCCGCCGTCATAGTCATCTCCCTGCTGTGGGCGGTCCTCGTGATGGCGGGAGCGGCGGCGTTCCTCGGCATAAAGGTCAACTTCTTCAACTTCATCGTGCTCCCGCTCACGTTCGGCATCGGCGTGGACTACGCGGTCAACATGGCCATGAGGCTCAGGCAGGAGTGGCCCGACGGCGTGGCGAAGGCCATAAGGCACACCGGGCCGGCGGTCATACTCTGCTCCGTCACCACGATCATCGGCTACTTCGTGCTCACCACCGCCAACAACCAGGCGCTGGCCACCTTCGGGACCGCCGCGGTCATAGGGGAGATCGCCTGCATAAGCTCCGCGGTGCTGCTGGTGCCCGCCTGCCTCGTCTGGTACGCGGCCTGGCGCAGGGGGAGGAAGGGGTAGATGAGACGAATCCTCCTGCATATCGCGGTCGTCCTGATCAGCATGTTTTCAACGTGCGATGCATGGGCGCAGGCAGCGCTGAATGCCCCCCCTGAAGATCCCGTCTACCATGCGATCGATGTCCTGGTCGCGCACGGCCTGGCCAACGACGTGATCATGGGGCAGCGTCCTTTTTCGAGGTTGGAGGTGGCAAGGATACTCAGGGAGTCCCGAAAGGCCCTGGATGATCGGCAGGAGTCGTACGATGAGTCTGGTGAAAGAGCGGACGAGGCGTGGGATGCTTTTAGCCGGCGGCTGAGGGACAGGCGATATGTGGAGAATCTGCTCTCCTATTACGAGAAGGAGTATGCTCATGAGCTGGCGGGCATGCGCAAGGGAGTTCACCTTGAGGGCTTGGAGCGGCTCGATTTCACCACCATCTACAACAGCAGCCTTCCGCGCACGATGCCCCCTGACAACGGCGCGGGCTACATCGACGGCATCGTCACATCCTTTGATCAGTACGACCAGGGAAAGACCTACGTCGACGGCGGCAACTTCTATCTCTCCTCGCGCCACAACCTGTATCTGACGCGCTACGCGGCGCTGACCGCTCAACCGCGATTTGAGGTCCTGACCCAGGGCCGGGGCGACATGCAGGCGCATGCGTATGTCCATCGCCTCTATCTCAAATCCGGCATCAGCAACTTCGAGTTCGAGATCGGCCGCGACAACCTCCTGTGGGGGCAGGGCGAGCTCGGCGGGCTGATGGCATCGGCCAATCCAAGGCCGCTGGACATGATTAAGCTTTCAAACCCCTATCCCCTGAGGATTCCGTATGTCGGCGGGATGAAGTGGACGTTTTTCGTATCCAACCTCGGTCCGCAGCAGGCCCTTGAGTATCCATATTTCTATGGCCTCAAGTGGTCGTGGAAGGTGTCGCGATGGTTCGAGTTCGGACTATCGCACACCATCACCATGGGCGGCGACGGCGCGCCCGGCGTCAAGTGGTGGGAGCCGATAGCGGAGCTCATGCCTTTTCACAAGTGGGGCGGATCGAACATAGGACAGGACGACATAGCGAACAACTCCTGGGGTTTTCTGGATTTCAGGCTCACGATCCCGCCGCTTCGCCACAGCATCCTTTATTACGACGGCTACATCGAGGACTCGATCGTTCGCGCCTTCAGGCTGCCGGACAACCTGCTCAACCAGATGGCCTTCATCACGGGATTGTACGTCCCCAGGCTCACCGCCAGGGGCGACTACGGGCTGAGGCTCGAGTACCACCACACCCCGCCGCTCGCCTACAGGCACGGCAGGTGGACCTCCGGCTACACGGAGAACAGGCGCGTGATAGGCGACGCTATCGGCCCTGACGCCGATGCGATCTATGCCACTTTCTACTGGAGGCCGAGGCCCGCTGTTCTGGGCAGCCTCTGTTTTGCGTTCGAGGATTACGATTCATCGCAATACATGACCGAGGCGAACGCGCAGGGCGGGGGAGACAGGATAATCAAGACCCAGGCGGGGCCGCACGAGCGCAGATACCGTGCGCTGGCGGGGCTCAGGTGGCTCGGCGGCGCGAGATACGGACTCGACGTTTCCGCCGGCTATGAGCGCGTTGAAAATTCTGATTTCCAGGTCGGAAGGTCGGTGGATAACGTATTGCTGGGCATCAACCTGACGCTTCATTTTGATGAATTCGATGTGGGCATGAATTGATTCCGGTCCTCTGTGTGTTGGCGTTGCTGTTCAGACTGTGATAGGTTTGATCATCGAATGGGGGAGCCATGGCACGATCCCCTCGCGCAGAGCTGCTCGCCATACAGAAGAGGCTCTGGCGCTGGAACAGGGAGCTGATCGACCACTCGATCCTCGTCAAGGAGCCCGGCTTCGCCTCCTACGAGCGCGCCTACAAGCGCGCGGTGGCGCGGCATCTCAAGCCCGTGGACCACGAGGAGATGATAGAGGCGGTCCTTCGCTCCGAGGTGATCTACGTCGGCGACTACCACACCTGCAACCAGTCGCAGCGTTCATTCCTGCGGATCCTCAAGGCCGTGGTCCGGCGCGACAAGCGCTTCGCGCTGGGAATGGAGCTTCTGCACAAGAGGCACCAGGAGGTGCTCGACCGCTATCTCGACGGCCGCATCTCCGAGGCCACATTCCTCAAGAGGATCAAGCTCAAGGAGCACTGGGTCTTCGACCTGTGGGAGAACTTCAAGCCGCTCTTCGATTTCTGCCGCTACCACGGCGTGCGCATGTACGCCATAGACGCCGCCCCCTCGGGCTCCGACGTGCGCGCGCGCGACGCCGCGTCCGCGAGGCTGCTGGCGCGCATCGTGAAGTCGAACCCGGGCAAGCGCCTCTTCGTTCTCATCGGCGACCTGCACATCGCCCCGCTCCATCTGCCGGCCGACCTCTCGCGCGAGCTGGCGAAGGCCGGTCTCAGGAGGAGGAGCCTCTCCCTCTACGAGAACAGCGAGGCGATCTACTGGAGGCTCGCTGAGAGGGGGCTGGACGACAGGGTGGAGGTGGTTCTTTTGCCCGACGGCAACTACTGCCGCATGCACACCCCTCCGGTCGTCTGCCAGCGGAGCTACCTCAACTGGCTGGAGCACGAGGAGGGCGAGATCGACTATGCGGACGCGAAGTCGAGCTTTCTGGAGATCGTGGACCGGATCTGCGAGTTCCTGAAGGTGAGGCTGGGAAAGGAGAGGGACGAGGTCGAGGTCTTCACCTGCGGCGACCTCTCCTTCCTCAAAAAGCTGAGCGAGAGCGGAAAGTTCGCGAAGCGGGAGATCGAGACGATCAAGCGGCAGATACTCGCCAGCGAGAGCTACTACATCGCGAGGACGAGGTTCGTTTATCTGGCCAACCTCTCGCTCAACCACGCGGCCGAGGAGGCCTCGCACTTCATAAAGAGCGTGTGCTCGGGGGAGGAGAAGCCGAGGGAGGTGGTGGACGCCTTCTACGCGAACATCCTGCACGAGGGGCTGGGCTTCTTCGGCTCCAAGATCATAAACCACAAGCGCAAGTGCTACCACGAGCGCGACTTCGAGAACCTGCTCGCCTATTTCCAGAGCGTGCGGGTGCCAAGGGAGCGGATGCTCGAGCACGAGACCGCGGCCCTGGTCACCGAGTACAAGAGGATGGAGAGGAAAGGCCGCGCGCTCGCCTACACCGATATCTTCCGGAGCCGCATGGACCTCTTCCTCGCGGTGACCCACGCGCTCGGCTACATGCTCGGCGACAGGCTCTACTACGGGCTCGTGGGGGGCAGGGTGAAGAAGGCGGACATCCGAGAGCTCTTCTGCGATCCATGGGAGGATGAGGGCGCCCCGGTCGAGGCGTACATGAGGATCTTCCGCAAGGTTCGCGGGGTGAGGATACCGAAGAGGATGTGAAAAATTATTTGAATTATCCCCGAATTTCGCCTACTAGGGCGGTCTATGAAAAACGACCTCAAGGAAGACGCCCTGCGCTATCACCGTGAGGGAAGACCCGGCAAGATCGAGATCGGCATCACCAAGCCCTGCGCCACCCAGCGCGACCTCTCGCTCGCGTACACGCCGGGCGTGGCCGAGCCGTGCCGCGAGATCGAGCGCGACCCCGCGGCCGCATACGACTACACCGCGCGCGGAAACCTGATCGCCGTGATCACCAACGGCACCGCGGTGCTGGGCCTCGGCGACATCGGGCCGCTCGCGGGCAAGCCGGTGATGGAGGGCAAGGCGCTCCTCTTCAAGCGCTTCGCCGACGTGGACGCGTTCGACATAGAGGTGGACGAGAAGGACCCTGCCAGACTGATTCAGATCGTGAAGTCGCTGGAGCCCACCTTCGGCGGCATCAACCTCGAGGACATAAAGGCGCCCGAGTGCTTCGAGATCGAGAGGCAGCTCATCGAGGCGATGGACATCCCGGTCTTCCACGACGACCAGCACGGCACCGCTATCATCACCACCGCGGGCCTCATGAACGCGCTCGAGATTACGGGCAGGAAGGCGTCGGACGTGAGGGTCGTGTTCTCGGGCGCCGGCGCTGCCGCTGTCGCGTGCGCGCGCATGATCGAGTCGCTCGGCGTGCCCGTGGACAACATTTACATGTGCGACCGCAGGGGGCTCATCACGCATGACCGTGCGGAGCAGGAGCCGTGGCGCGGCCGGTACGCGAAGAAATCAAAGCCGATGGACCTTGCCGCGTGCATGAAGGGAGCGGACGTGTTCGTGGGTCTGTCCGCCGGCGGGATCGTGTCAAAGGAGATGGTGCGCTCGATGGCAGCGCGGCCCATCATCTTCGCGATGGCGAATCCGGACCCGGAGATCATGCCCGAGGATGCGCGTGCGGCCGCGCCGGAGGCGATCATCGCCACCGGCCGCTCCGACTATCCGAACCAGATCAACAACGTGCTGGGCTTCCCCTTCATCTTCCGCGGGGCGCTGGACGTGCGCGCGCGAAGGATCAGCGAGGGGATGAAGATGGCGGCTGCCCGCTCGCTCGCAGCGCTCGCCAGGGAGCCGGTTTCCAGGTCCATATGCGAAGCGTACAAAGTGGGCAGCATCGAGTTCGGCCCTGACTACATCATCCCCAAGCCCCTCGACCCGCGCGTGCTGCTCTGGGAGGCGCCCGCTGTCGCTGCCGCGGCCACCGAAGAGGGCCTCGCCCGCAGACCGAAGGGCAACGTCGAATCCTATTGCAAGGAGCTGGCTGAGAGACTCAAGATTGCCCGCTGATCTCTATCTGCATATTCACGTCCGCGGCGGGGGCGGAGTGGGTGACGGCGCATCTTTGCGCCTGCAGGGAGGGGTTTGTCTACAGGTTGAATCTGAGATGAACCGCGTTGTGGTGCGGGCGCTTCATGTCCTTCTCGCGCCACCTCTTTCTCTCCTTCAACTCCTCGATCATCCCGATGCATTCCCGGAGCTCCTCCCTGATCGAAGGACTGAGCTCGATCGCATGCTGCATGTCCGCGATGGCCTCGTCGAATCTCTCCAGCCTGTAGAGGGCCCCGGCCCTCGCGAACCTGATCGAGCTGTTGTGCGGCCCCAGGCGGGCGGCCTCGTCGTAGTCCTTCATGGCCGCATCGTACATGCCTGCGTTCATCTGTATGTCTCCGCGCGTGTTATAGGCCGCGGCGAGCGTCTCGTCGTCATCTTTGGAGGTTGCGATTGCCTGTTCCGCGTGGGTCATGGCCTTTTCACGTTCTTTCCTTTTGGACATGATGTGGGCGATCCTCATGTGAATATAGGCCTTCCTCATTGAGATATAATCTGCAATTTCATCCGTATCCAGCCCCCTTTTGCACTCGGCCAGCGCCAGATCGAGCTTCCCTTTGGCGATGTGGATGCGTGACCGAAGAGAGGCCGTGGAGACCTTTCTGTATTCAAGTTGCTCCAGCCTCTTTATCCTGGCGAGCGCCTCCTCGTAGAGGGTCTCGACCTCGTCCGGCGTCATGCGGGGTTTGGGTCCGGGTCTTTGGAGGCGTGAAGCCAAATCCTCCATGATCTCCTGAAGCCACAACGATTCTCCCGCGATGTCCGTGAGGTTACAGATGCTGTTGAACAGCGCCACCGTGTTTTCCGGGGCGCTGTGGAGCGCCTCTTCGTTGTCCTTCAGCGCTTTCGCGGAATCGCCCCTCTTGCGGTGCCAATGTGAGGCGCGATTTGTCAGTGCATTGGAGACGATGTATGACCTCCCGAGCGTCTTCAGGAATACGCCCTTTTTTACGGCCCTGATGTCGATTCCAAAGAGGTCAATGTAGTATCGGTCGCTCTTGATTCTGCCCATATCGATGTTGAACCGTATGCCCTTGCCGTCGTCGTAGCGGAGGAAGAGGTGCTCGGGGGCAGGCACGACCCCCAAGGGCCAGCCCAATTCGTGGGCCGCGCCCATGACGAGATAGGCGGAGGAATCGCAATCCACCATCTTGTCCGCCACCGCGGTGGTGAGCATGGATTCATAGGTCACGCCGTTTCTAAATCCTGTGGACCACAGCGCATTGTAGAGCATCTGCATCCTGATGCTGGCCAGCGACGCCGGCGTCCCGCCCGTGATCTTGAATCTTTCATATTCCTTGAGGAGCCTCGAAACCGCGCCGTATACGTCGGCGGTTTCGCTCTCCGTTGTGGCCTTGCTCTCCACCTGAAGGATGTCGTGTATCGGGTTGTCGACGCTGAGGCTGGTGCCGTGCGCGTAGTAGGTGGGAAAGAAGCCGCCGAGGGCCTTCAAGGCGTCGGCGTTATCGCCCAGGAAGGTCTTCCACTCCTCGGCCGAGACGTCGCCGTCGCCGTTTCGGTCTGTGGTCTCGGGGCCGGCGATGGCGCCATCGCCGTCAAGGTCGACGCCCCCCTCGGGGCGCAGGTCCGGGAAGTGCTCCGCCAGCTCCCGCTCTGTCCAGCATATCCGGGTCACGAACAGGTTATCGGCGATCGATCAAAAAAGTTGCGCTGAATCAGTGGGCTGATGGCTTGAAGGGGGAGGTGTCGAAGCCGTATTTTCTGCCGGCCGCGGCAAAGATCTCGAAGCCCTCCTCGGCGCTCTCCGCCTTTGCGGCGAGCCAGCTTTCGATCCCCGTTTCCCGTCCCATCAGATGTATCCCTGAGGTGTACTGCGCGAAAGCGACTTTTGAGAAGAGCTCCTCCGGCGTCATGCTCGCCGGGTTCACCCCGAGCATGAGGGATGTGATCATGTGGTCGACTATGTGGAAGCATAGCAGGTCTTCGAAGGCGAGCGCTCTGAGCTTCTTTACGAGCCTGTTTCTCGGCAGATCGCTGTTGTACATCCGGAACGGCAGCTTGGGCAGCTTCTCGGCGATGCCGGCGAGCCTGTCGAGGTGGACGGCCATCTTTCTGCAGTCCACCTCCAGCATGTTGTCATTTCCTGAGAAGGCGGTGAACGGAAGTTCCATCTTCGCCCTTTTGCCCGGTTCCCTGTGCATGGTCTCGCTTATTTCGCACAGCCCCGTGGTGTTGGCGCCGCTGAGCGGCAGGTCGGTGTAACGCCCGTCCTCCCTCCCGTCCAGGCGATCGAGCCTCCTTATGATCCCCTTTATCGTGCCCGCATCCCCAGCCATGTGCCCTACCTCCGATTCGAAAGATTCCATGGTCCTTATAGGATTGAAACATAATAAGTTGCGGGCTTATTTCATGTCCTGCCCCTTTTTCCCCTGCGAGGGGTGTGCACAGGCGGTCCGCGTTTGTTTCATTTGGTTGAATAAATAAAGCAACTTCTTCCAAATCCTGCCGATAAATACCCTGAGGTCGTCAAGGGGTACAGACTGTGGGGATATTAAAAAAATTTAAGTAAATCAAAGAGTTATGGTCAAGGCCATGCCTCTTTATTTTGCAGGAGGGTAAAGATGTCGGACAGCATCAGGAGCGTCGATCTTGGTTGCAGGGACCTCGCCGAGATCCGGGAGAGGCTCTCGGAGATCCGCTACCTCGACGGACAAAGGGGCTTTACGAACGAGGAGCTGGCAGAGGCCCGCTCCTTCCTCATGGAGAAGGGGATCATCTCCCCCTGGGTCCGGTCATTCTCTTCTGAAACCCTCAATGATTTCGTGTCGCACCTGGATCAGGTGCGCCAAAAGGTCCCGCGAAGCTGCGAGGCGTTCTCGCGGTCGATAGGGTTCAGCATAGAGGAGTCGTGCGACAGGTTCGTGATCATGGCGTTCTCTTGCTGGGAGCCGGCCGCGGACGATCGGCAGGGACTCCCAGCGGAGCTCACGGCCGAGGAGATCTCCCTCATAGGCGCTGCCTCGATGGAGAGCGGAGTCGATGACTTGTTCGGCCCGGCTCCCGTTATAGTTGTTGATGCCCAGGAGCCGGCCATTCGGACCAAGGATATCCCATCTGTCACAATCATGAACGAAGATTTCCCCTCCGAGAGGGAGGGGACCCTCTGGATGATGGCGGACCGCGCTTACGACGCCCTGGGGAAGGCGAGGCGCGCCATTGATGAGGGCCGCAAGGCCGATGCGCGCGGCCACCTGTCTGAGGCGGTAGGTGAGATCCGGGGGATGGGCATAACCCCCGAGATCCAGAGAGGCCTCTGGGCCCGGCACCCGGGCCTGGCGCTCGACGCAAGAAAGCTTGCGATCAGGGCGGCGGACCTCCTCCACGAGCTGGGGGAGGACGATGCGGCATTCGACGTCATGGCCCAAAACATCGCCGTCCCCTTCGGCGCGGTGTCTCTGGCCTTCGACTACTCCTTCAGGGACGGCTTCGAGTATCCGCCGCCCAAGGCGACTTCGCCGGAGTGCAGCTACGACCGCCTTTCCAAGAGCTGGGCGGAGAACACCTATCAGAAGCTTACCGAACAGCTCGCCGGCAAGATCAGGTGCTTCGACGCGGCAAAGTCAGGGGGCAGATAGCATATGGGGCGCGTAGGAGAAAGGAATGATAGTTCTCCGGCCGAGTACCGGATACCCGAGTAGGACCTTCGCGAATACCTGGCGGGTCAGCACTTCCACCACGACAAGATCATCGGATGTTTCGAGATGAAGGGCAGCGAGCTCTGGTTTGCGCCGTGGACAGGACGCGGGCGGTTTTCAACAGCAGCAGGTTGTCAAATGACCCTCTGCCCGCTGATCTCTATCTGCATATTCACGTCCGCGGCGGGGGCGGAGTGGGTGACGGCGCCCACGGAGATGAAGTCAACGCCGGCCTCGGCGTATGAGCGCACGTT
>JAFGMW010000073.1 GCA_016927275.1 Pseudomonadota bacterium | reverse complement strand
CTCGGCCCCGATCCTCTTGTCTATCTTCTTCAGGGCGTCCTCGAGCAGGCCGATGGTCTCGTGGGCAAGCTGAATGCCGTAGAAGAGCTGCTTGACCTGATAGACGACCTCCGATTCGGTCTGGGCCCTGCGGATCTTGGCCGCCTCGATGCCGCCGTCCGCGAGCCTCTTCGCGAGCAGAAGCTGCCCGAAGGTGGTCACCGGCATGCCGATGCCGACGTGGATGCTGTTGAAGAACGTGAGCTGGCCGTCGAAGAAGGCGTTGAACGCGTTGTCGACGTCGGTTGGGACCGGGGCCATGCGGTACTTGTACTCGATTATGGGCCAGAATGCGGCCGAGGCCTCCTGCCTCTGGCTCCTGGCCGCCTCTATGTCCTCCCCTGCGGCGCGGAGCCTCATGTTCCTGGTGAGTGCGAGCCTCAGGCAATCCTCGAGCGAGAGCCTCACGCGGCCCGGCCAACCCTTCGAGGGGTTCGGATCCAGGCCGAACTCCTCCTCCACGCTCTGATGTCCGGCGGAACTTGTCCCGCCCCGACTCAGCGCGCCCGACGATGAGCCGGGCGCATCGCCGAGATCGTCCGCCCCCTGTGCGGCGCAGGTCGCAGCGATCGCAAGGGCGAGACCGGAGGCGACAAGCCCCGCCACGCAGAAGCGCATTATTGCATGTCGCCAGGACATGGGTTCGTTTGGCTCCAGGTCGGTCAGGGTCCCACGCGGCGGCGACAGGGGGGACCCCGTTGCCGGCACGGCGGACGAAAGTCCACAGCCTCTAACAAAAGAGCCGATCGAACGCAACGCTTATTGGAACAGGGTAAAAACGAGTTTTAACGGCGAGTTAGCGCAGAAGCGACCTCAAAAAACGGCCCTTTCGGGGGAGGATCTTCTCAGTCTGGAGTTCGCAGGGCGTTGAATACGCCGACCGGCTTGAGCGGCAGCGTGAAGTTGAACTCGCTGCCTGCCCCCACCTTGCTCGTGAGCCACATCCGGCCTCCGTGCAGCTCCACGAGCTTGCGGGAGATCGTAAGCCCCAGCCCTAGTCCCTCGTGCGAGCGGGTGACTCCGCCGTCGGCCTGCACGAATCCGTCGAATATCGCGCGCTGCTTCTCAGGGGGGATCCCGATGCCTGTGTCCTTTATGCTCACCTGCAGCATCTCGCCGCACTTCTTCGCACCTATTGATATCTTGCCCGAATCGGTGAATTTCACCGCGTTGTCCAGCAGGTGCCTGATCACCTGCCCCAGTCGCTTCTCGTCCCCGAAGACGCCGGGAGTCCCGTCCTCCAGGTTGTTCTCGAGGGCCAGCCCCCTCTTCAATCTTATCTCCTCCGCAATCTTCGAGACCAGCCTCCTGAGGTTCACCTTCTGCACGTCGAGCTCCAGCTTGTTCGCCTCTATCCTGGAGAGGTCCATCATGGAAACCACGGTGGCCAGAAGCCTCTCGCCGCCCTTCCGTATGAGGGTGAGATGGCCCCTCTGCTCCTCGCTCAGCGGACCGTCGGCCCCGTCGGCCATGAGCTCCGCAAGCCCCATGATGCTGGTCAGCGGCGTGCGCAGCTCGTGCGAGAGGTTGGCAAGAAGTTGCGTCTTGAGATGTGCCGCTTCCTGAAGCTCCCGGTTCTGCCTGATCAGCGCCTGGTAGAGGTTGGCGTTGTGTATGGCGGTGGCGAACTGTACCGCGAGCAGCCTGAGCAGGTCCTTCGTCTCCGCGTCGTAGCCGCCCTTTTTGCGCTCGCCCAGATTGATCACGCCGTAGAGCCGGTCGCTCACGAAGAGCGGCACGCACGCCTCGGCGTTGAACTGGACGCAGTAGCGGAGCCCGTCGTTCTTGGCCGCGCGCACCGCCTTGTCCGACACGAACTCCTTGCGCGTCACTATTTTCCTGTACGACTCGAGCCACTCGAGGAACGAGGCGAAGCTCGCCAGGTCGAAGCCGAAGGGCCTCAGCCCGCAAGAGGCCTTCATCTGGAAGCGGTCGCTGGAGTCGCGGATGACCAGCGAGGCCCCGGAGGCGGAGAGTATCCTGCATGCCGCGGCCAGCAGCGCCGGGTAGAGCTCGCGCCTGTCCGTGATCGCGTTGAATCGCTCGAGATACTCCTGGAAGATCTTTCGGTAGTCGTAGCGGCTCCTCCTGAGCACGAACCGCCTGAAGAGCGACGAGACCTCGTTCCAGCGCAGCACGCACCCCATCACCGCGAGCAGGGCCGCGATTATCGGGGCGATGACGCTTATGGCGGGCATCGCCGCCATCCAGAAACGCATTGAGATCTGGGCCAGGCTCAAGGGTCCCCCACAGGATCGACGCGGATAATACACTAAAATCAAAGGGTTGACAAGCCGTTCCGAGCGAAAGGATGAAAAAACGCCCGGAATTCTCGCGCCGCACGGAGCGAGATGCTTGACTCGGGGCTCACGGGGTCGCATCATATTTCGTTAAAAATCCGTGCAGGCGAGTGCCTGGCTCGCGTGCGCGCAGCATCGGAGACCATACAAAAGATGATACGGAAACTGAGAGATATCCCCATCTTCAGGCGCGCGGCGTTGGTTGCGTCGGCGGTCCTGATCCTCGCCGCGCTCATCAACGGCGGCACCGCCGCTCAGGAGAAAGATCCCGATCAGCGCGGCAGGCTCATAGAGCGAACGCTGCACGAGACGGGAAAGAACTACTACGACCCCGACAGGATAGAGCCGCAGCGGATGCTCTCCGGCGCACTCGACGAGATGCAGCTCAGCGTTCCCGAGATGCTCGTCGATGACGCTAAGGCCTCAAAGCTCAATGTCACAGTGGGGCTGGCCTCCAGGCAGATCGGCGCTAAGCCCATGGCGAGCCTGGGCGACCTCTCGAGGACCCTGCGCGAGGTCCTCTCCTTCACGCTCGCGCACTATCGTTCCGACGACGACACGCCGCCCGAGGAGGTGGAGTACGCGGCCGCCGATGGGATGCTCAAGTCTCTCGACCCGCACTCCGGCTTCCTCCCGCCCAAGGTCCTCAAGGAGTTCAAGATCGGCACCAAGGGCAACTTCGGCGGCCTGGGAATAGTGATCTCCATCAAGGACGGGATGCTCACGGTGATAGCCCCGATAGAGGGCACCCCCGCATCCGCGGCGGGCATCATGGCGGGCGACCGCATCCTGCAGATCGACGACGAGTCCACGATAAACATGTCCCTCACCGACGCGGTCAACAAGCTCAGGGGCGATGTCGGCTCGAAGGTGACAATAGCGATAGAAACGCAGGGCAAGCCGATCCGCAAGATGACCCTCGCGCGTGCGCTCATAAACATCGAGAGCGTCAAGCACGCGGTGCTCGCCAAGGACGGCAAGCGCATCGGCTACATAAGGATAAAGAACTTTCAGAGCAACACCGACTCGGACGTGGGCAAGGCCCTGGCTGCGATGCGCAAGGGCGGCGCGGCCGTCGACGGGCTGATCCTCGACATGCGCAACAACCCGGGCGGGCTGCTCAACATCGCGGTGGACGTGGCCGACCGGTTCCTCGGCCAGGGCGTCATCGTCACCACGGTCGGCGCTCGCGGCAGGGTCATGGACAAGGACGAGGCCAAAGGCACGGGCGTGGAGCCCGATTACCCTGTCGTGATCCTCGTCAACGAGGGCTCGGCGTCGGCCGCGGAGATCGTCGCCGGCGCCCTTGCGCTCAACGACAGGGCTGTGATCGCGGGCCAGCGAACCTTCGGAAAGGGATCGGTGCAGACGGTGATGGACGTCGGGGAGGGCTCAGCGGTCAAACTCACGATAGCCCAGTACAAGCCAGCCGGAAGGCAGTCCATACAGGTGAGGGGGATCGCCCCGGACATCGCGCTCATCCCTGCGACCGTCGATGCGGACGAGGTGAACATAGTCGAGGACAAGCCCAGGACCGAGAAGGACCTGGAGCACGCCCTCGCAGGCGAGGCGGCTTCTGAAGGCCCGCTCGCGGAGCCGAAGTTCCGCGTGCAGTACATGGCGCCGAAGAGGGACGAGAAATGGCTGGAGGAAAAATCCAAGCGCGAATACTCAAGGGAGCCGGACATCTCCGGCGACTTCGAAGTGGAGTTCGCCCGCGACCTGCTCGCGAAGGCGGCGGGCGCGAGCGCGGCCGAGATGCTGAAAAAGTCGGGGCCGGTGATCAAGGCCGCACAGGAGTCCCAGCGAAAGGCCATGGCGGACGCCCTGACCAAGATCGGGATAGACTGGAAGATTTCGCCGACGAACGGAAAGCCCACCCTCAAAACGGCGCACAGGCTCCTCAAGGACGGCAAGGCGGTCCCCTCCGCCAGGGCCGGCGACAAAGTTCGCCTCGAGGTCTCGGCCACCAACGCAGGCGGCGGAGCCGCATCGCAGCTCATCGCTGTCGCCGAGTCGGAAACGGTGTACCTCGACGGCATCGAATTTCCGCTCGGGAAACTCCGCCCCGGCGAGACGAAGGGATTCTCCGCCCAGGTCGAGATACCGGAGAGCGAGCCGTCCGCGGAGCGCACCCTGAGGCTCAAGCTCATGGATGCGGCCGGCGCGCTTCCGTCCGTCGCGGAGATATCCCTGCAGATCGAGGAGCTGCCGCACCCGGCGTTCTCGTTCGAGATGAGATTGCCCTCCGCGGCAAAGGGCAGGCCGATGCCGAAGAACGCCGCTATCCCGGTGACGGTCGACATAACGAACACCGGCAAGGGGGCCAGCGGAGACGAGACCATCGTGACCCTCTCGAACGAGTGCGGCGAGAGGCTGTTCATAGAGAAGGGACGATCCAAGATCGGCGTGCTCCCGCCCGGCGCGAAGAGGCGGGCCGGATTCAGCTTCCACATGGTCGACGGCAAGCAGGAGAAGGAGGGCTGCGCGCTGAAACTCTCGATCGCGGATTTCAAGCACCTGAACGTCCTCTCCAAAAAGTTCGAGCTCATGACCGAAAGCGGCTCGACAAGACCGCAGACAGGCAGGATCTACGGGCCGCCGACGATAGAGACCGCCCCGCTGGCCAGATCGACCTCCGCCGCATGGACCACGGTCTCAGGCAAGGTGAAAGACTCGGACCCGGTCCGCGACATCTTCGTGTACGTGAAAAACCGCAAGGTCGCGTACGTGCCCAACGCCGAGGAGTCGAACACCATGGAATTCTCGGTCAGGGTCCCGCTCGAGGAAGGGCCCAACAACATCATGATAGGCGCGCGCGACGTCCAGGACTTGACCGCGCGCAGAATCCTGGCGGTCGAGCGCAGGAAGGCGACCCCCCCGGCCGGAAAAAAATGAGGTGACGCGGTGGAGCTGTTCGAAGGATCGGATCGTTTTGCGGGGAGGGGGCCCGGCTCGCCGGTGGTGGCGATCGGCATCTTCGACGGCGTCCACATAGGCCACCAGGAGCTCATGCGTCGCGCCCGCCTCGAGGCGCAAAGGCGCTCCGCCCTCTCGATCGTCTACACCTTCGAACCTCACCCGGTGAGGATACTCTCTCCAGCTCAGTGCCCCAAGCTGCTGACGACCCGCGAGCAGAAGATCGGGCAGATCCGCTTGCAGCAGCTCGACGCGGTGATCGTGGAGCGCTTCACGCAGGAGTTCGCGAGACAGGAGCCCGGGCGGTTCTTCGAGGACGTCATCAGGAAGAAACTTCGCGCCTCGTGCGTGGTGATCGGATACGACTTCACGTTCGGACAGCACAGGCAGGGGACAATAGAGACATTCGAGGATCTGGGGCGGAAGTCGGGCGTCGGCGTGATAGTCGTGCCCGCGGTGTTCGCAGGAGAGACTCTGGTGAGCTCCACCGTGATCCGCTCCATGATAGCCGCAGGCGAGGTGAAGAGGGCACGCGCGCTGCTGGGCAGGCCGTACGAGGTCGTCGGCGAGGTTGCCCCGGGCCGCGGCTTCGGCGCCGCACTCGAGGCCAAGACCGCGAACCTCAGGGTCGCGAGCGAGGCGCAGCCGATGGACGGGATCTACATCACGAGGACCCTTGTGCACGAGGGCGGCTACGGAGCGGCGCGACCCTCAAAATACGCCTCGATCACGAGCATCGGTGTCAACCCCACCTTCTCCGATGCAGCCCACACATTCGAGACGCACCTCATCGACATGGAGTTGGATATGATGGGAAAGACCGTCTCCGTTGAGTTTCTCGAGCGCGTCCGGGACCAAGCCCGATTCCTCTCCGTGGACGAGCTGAGGCGCCGGATACGCAGCGACATCGACTCGGCGCGCGAATACCACAGCCGGTCCGGAGGATGATGCGGAGGAGATCATGGCAAGAACAGAGTTCGAAACCCCGGTGATCTTCGGCGTGCTCTGCGACGGGAGGCCTGCGGCCCCCCGCGGCATGGAACGGAGGATTCGCGCGAGGATCCCCGAAGCGGTCCTGCTCCCCTTCCAGGTCGAGCCTCGCCATCTCAAGAACGTGCTGCGCTGCATGAGGCTCATGGACGTGGAGGGACTGATCGTCGCGGGCGGCCACAGAAGGCGCATGGCTCGCCACATCACGTCACTCGACTCCAGCGCCAGGGCAGCGGCTCTCGTCGATGTGATCGCGAGGAGCGCAAGGGGGTTCAGGGGATACTGTGCCGAAGAGATCGTCCGCTCAAGAGATAGCTATAAACAGTATAAAACCAATCTCCGCCGCAAAGGCCGGTCTTCAGATAAAGTGCGTCAAAGAACCGCTGAAGTGACCGTCGAACTTTTGACGGCACATCGTCAGTTCAAGTAATTATTATTTAAAGATATTCAGCAAAGAAACCTCTATACCGTCGTCCATTGCGGCAAAATCTACCCTCAAGCCCGATTCAGCAGGATGGGCACGTTATAAATCATAAAGATATTTCATAGGGTTATCGCTTCCTGTGCCTGGCGCAAACTATCAAATCCTTGGCACGCTTATTGTACATATTTACGCGTGGAGGACGTATAAATGGCGCACGCTGCTAACAAGTCTGCAGTGGAGGTCGTGGTGGTGGAGGACGACCCCACGTTCCTCTCCTTCTGGAAGCGTTTCCTGGAGGCAATGGGGGTGAGCGATTTCATGCTGATCGCCAACCCCTTCGAGGCGAAGGAGGTCCTCTGCAGGGTCAGCTGCAAGCTGCTCATCAGCGACATCAACATGCGGGGCATAAACGGCTACGAGCTCGCGAAGCTCGCGTGCGACTTCAACCCCGCCTGCTCGGTGATCCTCACCACCGCCTACGGCGCGAACCTCAAGCGCTTCGATCTCAAGAACTGCGCCTTCCATCTCCTCTTCAAGCCTTATAACGACATAGGGGAGCTCAACAAACTCGTGAAGCACCTGCTCAAGGGCGAGAACTCGTTCGACGATCTCTCGGAGGATTCCTGGTCGGAGAACGAGGACTATCCGCAGGTGATCGAGTGGAAACTCTGAATTAGATCAGCATCGGGTCCTGTCGCCGGGTCACCCCCATCCGACAAATTCCAAGCACCAAATCCCAAATTCCAATTAAGCACCAAAATCCAATTGCCGAATAACCAAACGCGATATTTTCGTTTGGTTATTGGAATTTTGGTTATTGGAATTTATTTGGCGATTGGTGCTTGGCGCTTGGAATTTCATTTGTTGTCGCCCTATCCGGCGCCACCCAATGCTGATCCAATTTTTACGCTGGTATGAGGTTGGCGAGCTCGGCGATCAGCTTCTTCGTCACCCCTCCGCGGAACTCCACGGTCACCTTCTGGCCTGCGGATGAGGGGGCGACCGCCTTCACGATCCCGAAGCCGAAGGTCGGGTGGCGCACGCGCATGCCCCTGGCCAGCCCCTCGCGCTCGTCGGGGGGGCGTTGATCGAAATCAAAATCGGGATCCGGGACTCGGGACTCGGGACTCGGAAAACCGTGACTCGGGAATCGGGACTCGGAGTTCGGGACCCGGGACCCGGGACCGGGAAAAGCGCAGCGGGTTGAAAAGCCGAGGCCGACGGGGATGCGGACCGAGTGCTCGTGCGGAAGGTCGTCCAGGAAACGCGAGGCGACGTTGTACCGCGACTGGCCGAAGTGGCTGCGCCGGAACGCGTGCGCGAGCGTCAGCCGATCCATCGCGCGCGTCATGCCCACGTAGCAGAGCCGCCTCTCCTCCTCGAGCTCGTCGGGATCGTCCGTGGAGCGGGCGTGCGGGAGCAGCCCCTCCTCGAGGCCCACCATATAGACCGACGGAAATTCGAGGCCCTTGGCGATGTGCAGCGTCATCATCGTCACCGCGCCCCTCTCGTCGTCTATCGCGTCCGCATCGGAGATGAGAGCCACCTGGTCGAGGAACTGCACGAGGGCGGGCGATCCGGGAGCAGGCGCAAACTCCTCCACCGCGGCGACCATCTCGTTTATGTTCTCGATGCGCGCCTCCGACTCGATGGTGGACTCGACCACGAGCGCCTCCACGTAGCCGGTGCGATCCAGCAGGTCGCGCGTCAGCTCCGGCATCGGCCTCTCGAGCGCCCCATCGGAGAGCGCCTCGATGACGTCCCTGAACTCGAGGAGCCTCTTCGACTGGGCGCCGCGCGGGATGCCCGCATCGACGAAGGGCCCTATCGCGTCGAAGATGCACGAGCCCATCTCCGCGGCGAAGGACTTGAGCCTCTCCACCGTGGTCCTGCCGAGCCCCCTCGCGGGCGAGTTTATAACCCGCAGGAGCCCCACGTCGTCGCATCGGTCCAACAGGAGCCGAAGGTAGGCGAGCACGTCCTTTATCTCGGCCCGCTCATAGAAGCGGATGCCCCCGTAGATCCTGTAGGGCATCCCCCTTTCGCGGAACACCTCCTCGAGCGGCCTCGACTGCGCGTTGATGCGGTAGAAGACCGCGTGGTCGCTGTAGCGGCGCCCGGCCCTGACCGCTTCCTCGATCCTGGCGGCCACCGCCTCCGCCTCCCGTTTCTCGGATTCGCAGGAGAGGACCTCCACCTTCGCGCCCGCGCCCTTCTCGGTCCATATCTCCTTGGCCTTGCGGCCCGCGTTGCGCGAGACGACGGACGAGGCCGCCGCGAGTATGGCGGCGGTGGACCGGTAGTTCTGCTCGAGCCTTATCACCCTGGCGCCGGGAAAGTCGTGCTCGAAGCGCAGGATGTTCTGTATGTCCGCCCCGCGCCATCGGTATATGGACTGGTCGTCGTCGCCCACAACGCAGATGTTGCGGTGATCGCGGGCCAGGGCGGAGACGAACCTGTACTGCGCGTGGTTCGTGTCCTGGTACTCGTCCACGAGTATGTGCCGCCAGCGCCTGCGGTAAGACTCGAGCAGCGAGGAGTCACCCTCGAGTATCTTCACCGCGAGCCTGATGAGGTCGCCGAAATCGGCGGCCGCGAGCTCGGAAAGCCTCCTCTGGTACAGCGAGTAGAGCTGAGCCACACGCGCGAGGTACGGGTTGCCGCCCGCGCCCGCCGCGAACTCCTCCGGCCCCTGGCACGAGTCCTTGGCGCGGCTTATCCTCTCCAGGACCGCGCGCGGCGGCATCCTCTCGCGGTCGATGTCCAGAGTCGCCATGCACTCCTTCACGAGTGAGAGCTGGTCCGAGTCGTCGTAGACCACGAACCTCTCCGGCAGCCCCGCCCGCTCGCTGTGGCTGCGGAGGAGCCTCAGGCACACCGAGTGGAAGGTCCCCATGGAGATCTCTCGGGCTGCGGGGCCCACGAGCCTCTCCACCCGCGTGCGCATCTGCTCGGCCGCCTTGTTCGTGAAGGTGACCGCGAGTATCTGCGAGGGATGGGCGGCGCCGCTCTCCACCATGCCCGCTATCCTGCTCGTCAGAACGCGGGTCTTCCCGGAGCCCGGCCCCGCCAGGATCAACAGAGGGCCCTCGCCGTGTTCAACCGCCTGCTGCTGTTGAAAATTGAGTTCCATAAAATGAAATTCCAATTCCCAAGCACCAATGACCAAATAAGCACCAATGATCAAGCACCAATCACCAAATAAGCACCAATGGCCAAGCACCAATGACCAAATAAGCACCAATGATCAAGCACCAAATCCCAAACAGAACCGTTTGGTCATTGATTATTGGAATTTGAAATTTATTTGATCATTGGGATTCGGTGCTTGGAATTTATTCAACGGTGACGCTCTTTGCCAGGTTGCGCGGCTGGTCGACGTCCGTTCCCTTGTGGTCCGCGGCGTAGTAGGCGATCAGCTGCATGGGCAGCGCCGTGAGCATGGGCGTCGCCTGCCAGCTCGCCTTCGGTATGGCGATGAAATGGCTCGACTTCTCGGCCAGCTCCGCGTCGTCGGCCTGGCCCAGCGCAATCACCGAGGCGCCCCTTGCCCTCACCTCCTCGACGTTCGAGAGGACCTTCTCGCGCATGCCGTCCCGGCACGCTATCGCCACCACCGGCACGCCGTGGTCGATGAGGGCGATCGGGCCGTGCTTGAGCTCGCCGGCGGCGAAACCCTCCGCATGCATATACGATATCTCCTTGAGCTTGAGGGCCCCCTCGAGGGCTATAGGGTAGTTGGTCCCGCGGCCGATGTATAGCACGTGCGAGGAGTACGACAGTCCCTCGGCGATCGTCCTTATCTCCTCCGCCTGCGCCAGTATCCCCTGCATGTGCCTGGGCATGTGCGTCAGCTCCTCCACGAGCCTGGCGAGCTTTCCCCTCTCGATGGTCCCGCGCCTCTGCGCCAGGTAGAGGGCGAAGAGCTGAAGCACCGCGAGCTGTGCGGTGAAGGCCTTGGTGGAGGCGACGCCTATCTCCGGCCCCGCGTGCGTGTAGAGCGTGGCGTCGGCCGAGCGCGCTATCGAGCTGCCGACAACGTTGCAGATGCCGAGGACGGGGGTCCCGAACTCGCGAGACATCCTCTGCGCGGCCAGGGTGTCGGCGGTCTCGCCCGACTGCGAGATCGGGAGCACGAGGGTGCGCGCATCGAGCAGCGGCTCGCGGTAGCGGAACTCCGAGGCGACGTCTATGGCCACCGGCATCTTCGCCAGCGCCTCGATGAGATATTTTCCGACCATGCCCGCGTGATAGGAGGTGCCGCACGCGACGATGGCTATGCGGTCGAAGCGGGGGGAGTCCCCGTCGAAGAGCGGTCCCGCCTCGTCCAGCACAACTTCGCCGCGGCCCCGGTCGATGCGCCCGGCGAGCACGTCCTGCATCACGTTCGGCTGCTCGAAGATCTCCTTGAGCATGAAGTGCTTGTACCCGCCCTTCTCGGCCATGAGCGGGCTCCACGGGATGCGCTGAGGCTCGCGCCTTGTCTCTGCTCCCGAGTCGTCGAATATCCTGATGCCGGCCGGCGTGATCACCGCGGTGTCGCCGTCCTCGAGGAAGATCATGTCCTTGGTGTAGGGAAGCAGCGCCGGTATGTCCGAGGCCACGAGGTTCTGTCCCTCCCCCTCGCCCACGACCAGCGGGCTGCCCCGCTTCGCCACGTATATGGCCTCCGGCTCGTTCACGTTCATGACCACAACCGAGTACGACCCTGAGAGCCTGCTGCGCGCGTGTCTCAGAGCCTCGAAGGTTCCTTCGCCCTTTCTGCGGTAGTGCTCGATCAGGTGGCAGATCACCTCGGTGTCGGTCTCGGAGCTGAACTTGAACCCCTCGGAGGTGAGGAAGCGCTTGAGCTCGCCGAAGTTCTCGATGATGCCGTTGTGCACGACCACCGTGTCGCCGGAGCGGTGCGGATGGGCGTTGGTCTCCGAGGGCCTGCCGTGAGTCGCCCAGCGCGTGTGGCCGATGCCCGTCGTCCCATGCATCGGCTCCTTCGCGATCGCCGCCTCCAGCCTCGCGAGCTTGCCCTCCACCCGCCTGATCGCCAGCCCCTGCGGGCCCACCACGGCGATGCCGGCGGAGTCATAGCCGCGGTACTCGAGCCTCTTGAGCCCGTCGAGCAGCACAGGCGTCGCGTCCTCTCTGCCCACGTATCCGATTATTCCGCACATCCTGACCTCCGAGCTGTTATCGACTTCGGGTCCTGTCGCCGGATTTTCCCCCAATTTTGGCATCGCCTCGACAAATCACCAAACAAACGCATCTTCAGCAGCTCGGCTGCTGGCAAAATTGGGTCCCCCTATCCGGCGCCACCCGAAGTCGTAACAGCATACTCCGATCTTAGAAAAAAACTGAGGCTCTGCCGTATAACATCCGACCTGCGGGTTCAAATCAAATCTCACTTTTTCCGCTGCCGGCGGCTTTTCCCCTTTCTTTCCGCGTATCCCTTGACCGTCTTTTGCTCCGAGCGCGAGAGGGCCAGCGCCCCCGCCGGCACGTCGCGGGTGATGGTGGAACCGGCCCCTATCACGGCGCCCCTTCCTACCCTCACCGGCGCGATGAACTGCGTGTCGCTGCCGACAAACGCGCCGTCTCCTATCACGGTCATGTGCTTGTTGACCCCGTCGTAGTTGCAGGTGATCGTGCCGCAGCCGATGTTGGCGCCGGCCCCCACGACCGCGTCGCCGAGGTAGCTCAGGTGGTTGGCCTTGGCGCCCTTTCGCATGGCGCACTTCTTGAGCTCCACGAAGTTGCCGATCCTCGCGCCCTCGCCGACGCTCGACCCCGGCCTCACCCTTGCGAACGGGCCCACGACCGCGTTGTCCGAGATCCTCGATTCCTCTATGACGCTGCCGGCTTTGATGTGGACGCTGTCGCCGATCACGGCGTCTCTGATGACCACGCCGTTCTCTATCGTGCAGCCGGAACCGATCCTCGTCTTTCCCATTATGAACGTGAAGGGCAGGACCTCGGTGTCCCTGCCTATGCGCGCGGTGCTGTCCACGTATGTGTGCCTGTAGTCGACGAGGCCGGCTCCCGAGAGCATGAGCCCCTTGTTGATGCGCTCCCGCAAGAGCTCCGCCGCGCGGGCGAGGTCCACGCGCGTGTTGATGCCGTGGAACTCCTCGGCGGGATCGCAGCGGTGGGCCGTCACGCCGATCCCCTCTTTCAGCGCCACGCCCACGAGGTCGGTGAGGTAGTACTCGCCCTTGGCGTTCCCGTTGCCGATCCTCCTGAGCGAGGAGAAGAGCCATTCGCGGTCCGCCATCAGGATCCCGGAGTTGACCTCGCGTATCGCCCTCTCCTCGGGGCTCGCGTCCCTCTCCTCCGCGATCTTCACCACGCTGCCGTCCAGGTCGCGCACGATGCGGCCGTAGCCGGTGGGATCTGCAGGGGCCATGGTCAGCACGCCGAGCACGGCCGCCCTCGCGCGCACGGCACAGATGAATTCCCTGAGCGACTCGGCGCGAATCAGCGGGACGTCGCCGCAGAGGATGAGCACGTCCCCCTTGAACCCGGACAGAGACCTCTCCGCGACCATGACCGCGTGCGCTGTGCCGAGCTGCTCCCTCTGCACGACCGCCTCGATCCGCTCCGACTTGAGATGCTCCCTCATGTCCACCTGCCCTGGAGCGATCACGACTTTTATCGGATCGGCCCCAGCGCCGTGTGCCGCATCTATGACGTAAGAGAGGACCGGCCTGCCGGCGAGATTGTGCAGCACCTTGGATCGCGCAGAGTTCATGCGCGTGCTCCTTCCGGCTGCAAGTATGAGGCCCGCGACCTTTCGCATCGAAACCTCCATCTAATTGATATCTCTAGCTTTTGAACGCCTACCGGTGCGCCACTATATGCAAATCGCCTTGAAAAACAAGGCAATTTTGACAACCCCTCCCCCTTTGTGCTAGGCGTTCGGAGAGAGGTGAAGCCATGTTCAGAAACGAAAAGAGGCCGGGCAGGGAACCATATCAGCCAAAGGCTGACCCTTATTCCAGGGAGCAGCACGGCGCATACATCGTTATCCGCCGCTCCACAATAATTAACTTCTTCGTGATCCTAATCATCATCGGGGCCATCTTCGCCCTGCACAGGGTGGGCAAAAAGTATCTCTTCCAGCAGGGTCAGCGGGTCGAGAGCGCCTCGGTCGAGAACACCCCGGTCGAGATCGCGGCGGTGGAGAACGCCCCGCTCGAGAACGCGGCGGTGGAAACGATTGTTGAGGGCGCATCCGGAGACGAGGCGTCCGCAGGGATGCAGCCGCTGCAGGCGACCGCAGATGTGCAGAGAGATCCGTCGGAGGGAGCGGCGCAGGCCGGCGCAGCCGAGACCGCGGCGGAACCCGGGGAACCGAAGCCCGCGCCTAAGAGGGCCGCCGCGCGCCCGCGCAGGGCCGCCTCATCGAGGGCCCCGCAACGCGGCGGCGCCGGGGACAAAAACTTTGGCGTAGAAAACCTCGACAACGAGCAGGCCCGCCGCAGGTATCTCGACTCCAACAAATCTGCGGCAAAGAAGCGCGCGCCCGAGGAGAGGGCCTACTCCACCTACACCATGCCCGAGCCGGCGAGGCAGGACTTCAGGTCGTACGCGACCGACGACCTTGACGGCGAGACCGCCAGGCAGCATTATCGCAAGGAGAACGACAGGCTCTCCAGCGCGGACCTGAGATGAAGGGCGGCCCCACCCCCCGATGACAGACGACCTCCCATTCGACAAGATAATACTGGCGGCGATGCGCCACGGCGCGGAGTTCGCCGAGGTCTTCGTGGAACGAGTGCGCACCAGCTCGATCTGCTGCGACGACCGGCGGATCGAGCAGGCGTCGGTCTCCTCCGACGCGGGCGTGGGCATCAGGGTGTGCATGGGCGGCCGCACCGCGTACGGTTCCACAAACGACCTCACCAGAAAATCCCTCATGGCCCTCGCCAGGGACGTCGGAAAAATGGCGAACGCGCGCAGGGTGAAGGCGCCCTCCCCCTCTTTTGCCGAGGCGGACGGTTCGCAGCTTGCGACGGTGCGCCGCCATCCCTTCGGCATATCCATGGACGACAAGTGCTCGGTCGTCAGCCGAGCCAACGAGATCGCATGGCAGGGGGGGAACAATATAAGGCAGACGAAGATATCGTACCGCGACCGGGTCAGGCGGATCCAGATAGCGGCCAGCGACGGGACCTTCGCAGAAGACGAACAGGTGGGCATAGTCCTCTCGGCGCAGGTGGTCGCAGGCGACGGCAAATCGCTCCAGACCGGGCAGGAGGTGATCGGCGGCGCAATCGGCTTCGAGCTCTTCGACGAGACCATGCCCGAGGAAGTGGCGGACAGGGCCGCGCGCCGGGCGATGCTCATGCTCTCGGCAGGCCCCGCCCCGGCCGGCGCCATGCCTGTGGTGATATCCTCCGAGGCGGGGGGCACGATGATCCACGAGGCGGTCGGCCACGGCCTGGAGGCGGACCTCGCGGGGGAGGGCCTCTCGGTCTACTCGAGGAGGATCGGCGATCGCGTCGCCTCTCCCCTGATCACGGTGGTGGACGACGCCACGCTCCCCGGCAGGCGCGGCTCGTTCAGCTTCGACGACGAGGGAAAGCCGGCGCAGCGCACAGTTCTCATCGAGGCGGGCGTGCTCAAATCGTACATGTCGGACGCACGCTCCGCGAAGAAATTTGACCTGCCCCGCACCGGGAACGGACGGCGCCAGAGCTACGAGCACGTGCCGATCTGCAGGATGACCAACACCATAATACTGCCCGGGCTTCACGACCCCTCGCACATCGCAAGCTCCACGCCCGCCGGCCTCTACGTGAAGAAGATGGGGGGCGGCCAGGTGAACACGGTCAACGGCGACTTCGTGTTCAACGTGCAGGAGGGCTACATCATCCGCGGGGGCGAGATCGCGGAGCCGGTGCGGGGGGCGACGCTGATCGGCAACGGGCCGCGGGTGCTGGAGTCGATCGACATGGTGGGCACCGACCTCGGCTTCTCCATCGGCACCTGCGGCAAGGACGGCCAGGACGCCCCTGTCTCCAGCGGCCAGCCCACCCTGCGCATACCGGAGATCGTGGTGGGCGGCACCGACTCCAGAAACTGATCCCTGATCCCCGATCCCCGATCCCTGATCCCCGACCTCTCGCCCCCGCAGTTTACTGTTGAATCAAAGAGCGGTTCGGGCCATAAGTCCGCGCATGAGATCGCTCATCTGCTCAATCTGCATGGCCGCGCTCCTCCTCCCCTCGGTCGCCTGCGCCTACAGCCGCGACTCGCAGGGCTACACGCAGGGCCGGCCCGAAGGGGTCCAGTCTGAGGACGAAGCGAGGCCCGCCCCCGCGGACCGCGGAGAGGAGACGGGCCAAGGCATGAGTTCGTCCCATATCTGGGGCTACGTGCTCTTGACCGTGGGCGGCATGGCAGCGATCGCAGGGTCGACGATGATCGCGGCCACCGATGAGGATGTCATCGGGGCCTGCGTCAGCGGCGGCGGGGCTGCCATGGCGCTGGCAGGCACGCTGTTGATCACATTCGGCTCGCACGGCGGTTACGCGGCAGGGCCTTCGATCGATCCGAAGAGCGGGACCTACGGCGTGGTCCTGGCAAGGCGCTTCTGAAATTTCTAAAACCATCATGCAAATCAATCTGTTGGGCTTTAGATGCGCCCTGCCCGGCCTGGACCCTGTTAAATTGAGTTGCAATCGGACAGGCGAAGATTTAATGCAGATGCCGATTTAACCCAAACTAAAGGAGGGGAAGATGAAGAAGATGTCTCTGTTGGTGGCGGTAGCGGTGGTGGCGCTGGCGTTCAACGCCTTCGCCCAGGTAGAGGTGAAGCAGGAGACGAAGGCGACCGGCAGCAAGGTCACCGAGAAGACCGAGGTGAAGGACACGGCAACGGGCGCAAAGGCCACGGAGAAGACGACCGAGACCGCAACCGCGACCACGACCGACACCAAGATCAAGGGTGAGAACATAAAGGCGGAGAGAAAGACGGTCGACACGGCGTCGGGCGAGGCGGGCAAGGCAAAGGTCCACATCAAGAAGGGCGCGATCAAGGACTTCAGCGTTGACTGGGTCTACTATCAGGAGGGCACGGACTACATCCTGGAGTACACCGTGAAGGACAAGGCCGATCCGGAGCTGCTCTCCGAGCTCGGGCTGACCTCCGACCAGGCCGACATGGTAAAGGCGGGCACGCACACCATGGTTTCCACCAGCCCCTACGCGGCGGACGACATGAAGGCCGATTTCCGCGCGCTGGTCGTGAAGGATCTCAAGAGCGCGATTGCGAAGAAGAACAGGTAACGACAGCCGCATGGCATCGAGGAAACGGGGGCGCGAAAGCGTCCCCGTTTTTTTATCTGCGCTTGTGCGCAGCCCTGATTTCATATAGAGATTCATCATAACAATCGAACGGAGGAACCAAATGGACCGCATGGCATCTATCGAAATGGCGCTGAAGAACGAGATCGCGGAGCGCGAATTCTACATCAACGAGGCGCGCCGCTCGCGCAACGAGCTCGCGAAGAGGATGTTCGCGCAGCTGGCGAAGGACGAGGAGGAGCACATGCACCGCATCCGCGCGCTGCATGAAAAGCTGATCAGCCAGGGAAACTGGCCCAAGGACATGCCCATCGAGGTAGCGGGCACGAACGTGAAGCAGATACTCGACGGGATAGTCACAAAGGCCGGCACCGCGAGCGACCACGACGACGACGACCTCAAGGCCCTCAGCAAGGCGATCGACTTCGAGGCAAAGGGAGTGGACCTCTACAACAGGCTCACCGGGCTATGCCAGAATCCGATGGAGAAGAACTTCTTCTCGTTCCTGGCCGGCATAGAGCGCGAGCACCATCGCTCGCTCGTAGACGCGCTGGCCTATCTCAAGGACCCGGAGGGGTGGATGATGCAGAGCGAGCGCGCTGGGCTCGACGGCGCATAGAAGGTCAGATCGCCTCCCCCGCGGCGTGGGCCGACGCCCATGCCCAGTGCAGGTTGTACCCGCCGAGGTCGCCGGCCACGTCCAGCACCTCGCCGATGAAATAGAGCCCCCTGCAAATGCCGGACTCCATCGTCTTCGACGATATCTCGCCGGTGTCCACGCCGCCCACGGTCACCTCCGCCTTGCCATAGCCCTCGGTCCCCTGCGGAGCGAACTCGATCGAATGCAGGGCCCCGCAGATCCGAGAGAGCTCTTTTTTTGAGTACGAGCTTATCGGCCGCGAGGGGCCCGCGCTCGAGCAGAGCGCATCGGCGAGCCGCGCAGAGAGGTGACGCGAAAGGCAGGTGCGAAGCTGCATCCTCGATCCCTCCCCCCTTCTCTTTTCGAGCTCATCGGCCAGCCTGACCCCGGGAAGAGCGTCGATGACGATGCGCGCGCCCTCCTCCCAGCGCAGCGACGCGCGCAGTATCGCCGGCCCGCTCAATCCCCGATGAGTGATCAGGCAATCGTCCTCGATCTTTGTCCTGCCGATCGAGACCTTCGCGCTGAACGATATGCCGGCGAGTTTCGAGAATATCCCTCTCTCCCCGGCGGACAGGATCAGCGGCACGAGTCCGGGCCTGCAGGGCACGACCCTGTGTCCGAACTGCCCGGCGAGCCTGTGCCCCAGATCGGATGCGCCAAGCGCGGGATAAGAGAGCCCGCCGGTCGCCACGACGAGCGACTCCGCTCGCGCCTCCCCGAAATCCCCCCTCACCTCGAATCGCGAGCCCCTCCTCACGCCAAAGACCCTCCCGATGGCCAGCCTGGCCTTTCGCCGGACCGCCTCCGAGAGGAGCATCTGTGCTATCTGCCTGGATGGGCCCCTGAGGAAGAATTGCCCTTGGGACCTCTGCTCGTACGCAATCCGCCGTTCATTGAGCAGCGAAAGAAAATCAAAGGGGCAAAAGCGCGCGAGCGCGGACTTCACGAAGCGCGGGTTCTCCGAGACATACGAGCCGGCGTCCACCGCAAAGTTGGTGAAGTTGCATCTCCCGCCTCCGGAGATGAGAAGCTTCTGCGCGAAATCGCGGCGGTGGTCGATCAGAAGCGCCCTGCGGCCGCGGCGCGAGGCCGCGAAGGCGCACATGAGACCCGAGGCCCCTGCGCCGATTATGATCGCGTCGAAATCCATGACAGCAGATTTATAGCAGATGAAAAGGAAAACTCCCAGCGCCCATGGCGTCGGAAATCGCCCGGGCGAGAGTCGATCATCTCCCCGACATGCCCTCCGCGATCCTGCTCAGCGCTGCGATGTTCCTGATTCTTTCCCTCTGCAGAGGATAGGCGGACTCGAGCGCCTTCCTGGCCGCGTGGAGGTGGTGGCCGACCCGCCTCCAGTCCTCGGCCCTCCACTCCCTGCCCTGGAGCACCGAGACCGCGGCGCGCAGCCTGTGGGCGCTTGCGATCGTCCAGTAGCCGGTCCTCTGCTTCTCGTAGTACCTCGCGGCGTAATCGTGGAACGACTCCATGGCCCGGGAATCACCCGACTTCATGGCGCACAGAAGCCCGTAGCGGATGCCGATTAAAAAACCTGGCCAATCGCTTTGCCAGAACTCCTCCACCGACCGGAGCCAGGCGTCGGAGGCGAGGGCTCCGGCGTCGGCGGCATCGTTGGTTGTTGCAGGGTTCAGGGTGCCGAACAGCTCCTGGGCGTATTCCCCTGCGATAGCGGCCGCCGGGAAGTTCTCCTGCTTGAACAAGATCGTTGCTGCATACAGAAACAGCTCCGCTGAGTTGAATTTCCGCGCATAATTGCTCGCCCTGGCGAATGTCAGCACGCCCGCATTGAAGTAATTTATGGCCTTATGCAGACTCTCAGGGTCGGATTCGACCCTCTCGAGCATCCTTTCGGTGGCGCCCTCGATAATATCTGAGATCTCGGGCCTCATGTTCCTCTTGGACATGCCCGCAAGCTGCCGAACAGTCATCTCCTTCTGAAAGACCCTCCTGCCGATCTTCGCCTCGGAGGGAAGCACCACCTTCTCGTCCATGAACGCATCGAGACCCCTCGCCTTATCGAGGAGCATCTCCGCGCTCTCGCTCTTGATCGCCGCGGACCTGTAGATGAACTCGGCGGAGAACTTTCCCCCGTCGATGCGGACCAGCGGCTGGCGCTTGGGGCGGCCGTCGGAGAGGCCGGCGAATTCGATCGCGCCGCCCTTGAACCCGACCGGAACCATGTTTATCGGCCCGAGGGTACGCTCCATCTCCATGGAGAAGAGCACCGGTGTTATGCACTGCGAAACGCCGAACCCAGTCCTCGCTGCCATAAAATCTCCTTATGATAAAAGTCGGATAATCGGCCCAGACCAATAGCCTCTTTATACGGCATAGGCAACAAAAAAATGAGTTATTTCAGCCGGATGGATTGAGCAGGATAAAATTGACCTGACGGCCCTCGTTTTTGTCTCTGCGCCAGGAGGAAAAGCGGTGGTCGCAGGAGGTGCACAGGTCCAGCATGTCGATGTGAGCGACCCCGGCCCGCAGGAGCAGGGCCCGGTTTGCGACCCCCAGGTCAACCCGGCGATCCCCCGAAATCCAGTCGCGCCCGAGATCGAGGGACTCAAGCCGCTCCACAACCTCTCTGCCCACTTCGTAACAGGGGCCGCATATGCAGGGACCTATCGCAGCGACGCAGTCGGCCGGATCGGTGCCGTAGGCGCGATTCATCCCGCGGATCGACTCGCCCGCGACATCCAGCGCAGTCCCCCGCCACCCGGCGTGCACGGCCGCGATCGCATTTTTCTTCGGGTCAGCTATGAGTATCGGCACGCAGTCGGCTGTGCG
>JAFGMW010000072.1 GCA_016927275.1 Pseudomonadota bacterium | reverse complement strand
TGTCGGCCCCGAACTCGTGAAACCATTCGATCTTTTCGCTTCCGCGTACGCTCGTTCTCGCATCCCGAGCACTCAACCCATAACAACCACTCTTATGGCTTGCCAGGTCGTTATAGGTTGAGTGCTCGGGAGGAGCGCCTTTAGGTCTCCTCCGGGAGGACACGAAAACGCTGTCACATATCAAGCGGGGGTCCTTCGCGCCCGACGCGTGCATGTATGCAAGTTGCCCCTATCTTCTTGATATAATTATGATTATTTCGAGCCCGAATTTTCTCAAAAAAAACCTAGCAACATTAAAAAAAAAAAAAACCGATAATGGGTAGTAAGAGGTTAAGACAAACAAACAGGAGACATCTATGAGTGACCCACGTATTCCCGATGTTACGCGCCGCATCCAGTCCGGCGACTGTCAGTGGTTGAAAGACAACTTTCCTAAGCTCAACTGCGATTGCTCAACAGGCATTTGCACTGCAGACACTCCTGATGGAAGTGACCAGGCCCTCAATAAGGCAAGAAAGGACCACCCGGAGTTTATAAAAATACAGCTGCCTACGAAAGAGATCTGGTTCCAGTCTCGCCTGCGGATAGACAATCAGTGGTGGAATGTACTGATAGTGGATGGCAATGACATTGGCAATCCGTACGAAGATACAGACAATATTCTAATTGGTCGCGCGGGCGAAGCGAGCCTGCAACTTCTTCGCCATTTTATGTATCGAAACACAACGGAGATATTCATCAAGTTTGTTGCCCCCGCAGTTATGGCCTATGAGTCTGCGTTGAGGGCGGCGGGCATCTTGCGGGGTGATTGAACGAGGTCTGACTCAGGACAATGAGGCCCCGCAATGCGGGGCCTTTGTTTTTTCGGGCGGGTGGCAGCGCAATCAGGGCCTTGCACGAAAACACTGCAGAGGTGCAGCGAAACGCTGCACCTGCCTGATAAGGCCCCCTTGATTTTCAATCTGTTTTTCCTGGCATGCTCCTTGCTATTCAATTTCTCATGGACCGCAAAACCTCTGACAATGATCGCAACTCACCGGCTCGCTCCACAGAATTGCAGCCTGCTTCATCGGAGCAGGCGCCGGAGATCGAGAATCACATTCTAATCATCCGGGGCCAGAGGGTAATGATCGATGCTGATCTGGCATATTTGTACGGTGTATCGACCAAACGACTCAATGAGCAGGTTAAGCGGAATCATGGGCGTTTCCCGCCTGATTTCATGTTCAAGCTGACGAACGAAGAATGGGCTGAACTGGTCGCAAATTGCGACCGGTTCAAAAACCTTAAACATTCCACATCGTTACCCACCGTGTTCACAGAGCACGGAGCTGTGATGCTTGCAAATATCCTGAGGTCCAAGAGGGCCGTGGATATGAGCGTCTATGTCGTCAGGGCCTTCATCAGGCTCCGTGAGGCAATGGCCTGGAATAAAGAGCTGGCAAAAAAGATAGATGAAATTGAACAACGAATGGACATCCACGACAAGGCGATCACCTCTCTCTTCAATGCGATCAAGAAAATGATAGCCCTGCCACCGCCGAAAAAGAAAAAGATCGGGTTCATTCACTGAAAAGATACTCCACGGCCCCGCGATGCGGGGCCTTTGTTTTTTCGGGCGAAATGTTGTAATAATTTCAATATGACCTGCAAATGCCACACCGACTACCTCTGGTTCCAGACCGAGAAGCTGCACGAGTTCGTGAATATCACTGACAAGGTCGCGGATATCGTCGGCAAGAGCGGTATCAAGGACGGCATGGCGCTGGTGTCGGCCATGCACATCACGGCCGCGGTGTACGTGAACGACGCGGAGAGCGGGCTCATCGCCGACATCGAGGAGTGGCTGGACTCAATTGCGCCGCAGGACAAGGACTACCGCCACCATCGCACAGGCGAGACCAACGGCTACGCGCACCTGTGGAACCTCACCCTCGGCCATCAGGTGATGCTGCCCATCACCAAGGGCAAACTGGATCTGGGCCCCTGGGAACAGGTCTATTACGCGGAGTTTGACGGCCGGCGCAAAAAGCGCGTGATCGTAAAAGTGATGGGTATTTAGTATAATTTATATTAATTTATCTATCATATCTTTCAGCCCTATCCCCCATATCCCTCCAGATCACTTCATAAAGATCATATAAGTGTTTGCGGCGCATAAGCTTTTATGTTATTCTGCTGGCATCCTATGGGGGATAGCACGAAAAAACCAATAACAACAAGGAGTTGCATATGAGCAAGCCGATCAATGCACGCGGTTTCCTCTACCTGCTGGCGATCGTATTCATCGCCCTGTTTGCAGCCTCGGGCTGCGGCCACTCCAGCTCGGGCCAGATACCCGACCCGGAGATCATCGCTCCACCCGCTCCGGATGTCAGCCAGGCCATCGACACAGACGGCGACGGGATACTCGACGGAGTGGACAACTGCCCCACGATCCCGAATCCAGACCAGCGCGATATTGACGGCGACGGGATAGGCGACGCCTGCGACGAGGACATCGACGGCGACGGCATACCGAACGTGCGCGACAACTGCGTCGTCGTGTTCAACCCCTCTCAACTCGATTCGGACGGCGACGGCATCGGCGACGCCTGCGACCCTGAGTTCAACGACGCGGACGGGGACGGAGTGGGCGACGCCATAGACAACTGCGTGCTCGACCCCAACCCGCTCCAGGAGGATCTCGACGGCGACGGGATCGGCGATGTCTGCGACGACGACATCGACGGCGACGGAGTCCTCAACGTGGACGACAACTGCGAGATCGTCCCCAACCCAGGCCAGGAGGATCTGGACCTCGACGGGATCGGCGACGTCTGCGACGACGACATCGACGGCGACGGAGTGCTGAACGTGGACGACAACTGCGCAAGGGTCCCGAACCCGCTCCAGGAGGACCTGGACGGTGACGGGATCGGCGACGCGTGCGACGACGACACCGACGGCGACGGCATCCTCGACGGCGTGGACAACTGCGTGCTCGACCCCAACCCGCTCCAGGAGGACAACGACGGCGACGGGATGGGAGACGTCTGCGACGACGACGACGACAACGACAGCGTGCTCGACGTCTTCGACAACTGCCAGTTCATCCCCAACCCCGGACAGGAGGACCTGGACGGCGACGGACTCGGCGACGACTGCGACCCTGACATCGACGGCGACGGAGTCCTCAACGAGGACGACAACTGTCCGATGAACGCCAACCCGCTCCAGGAGGACTTAGACGGCGACGGGATAGGCGACGCATGCGACCCCGACATCGACGGCGACGGCATACTCGACGACGGCGACGCGTCGGGCATCATCGGGGACAACCCGTGCCGCGGCTTCGGCTCGAAATACTGCTCGCTCAACGCCGACCCGAGCAAGTGCACCGAGGATAGCATGTGGAAGGCATGCGATGACAACTGTCAGTTCGTCCCCAACCCGCTGCAGGAGGACATCGATTACGACACGACAGGCAGCGCCTGCGATCCGGACATGGACGGCGATGGGATCCCGAACCGGCTCGACGACGGCAGCGATGAATTGTGGGAGACCTGCATTGACGCCGAAACGGTCGACTGCTACGACAACTGCCCCTACATGCAGAACCCGGACCAGCTCAATTTCGACCACCGCTACATCGACGAATCCTTCACGCACCCGTCCGGCGCGGTAGTAGTCGGCGACCTCTACGGCGATGTCTGCGACGGCGACGACGATGCGGATTCGATCCTCGACTTCCAGGACATGTGCCCCTTCAGCCGCAACTGCTGGTAGCGGCGAGCGCACAAGGCAAAAAAAGGCCCCGCCGAAAGGCGGGGCTTTTTTTCTTTATCTCGGCTTCTCAGCGTCTTAGCTTCTTCTTAAGCCTCTTCACAGCTTGAACGCCAGGTAGATGCTGGAGCGGCCGCGCTTGATGAAGAGGCGTACCATCTGGCCCTCCTTGAGCTTCTCGGTCGCTTTTGCGTAATCCTCCATGGTCTGAATCCTGTCGCCGTTTATCTCGAGGATCACGTCGCCGCTCCTCACGTCCGCGCTCTCGACCGAGCTCCCCGGCTCCACGCGCGACACGACCACGCCCCTGAAGTTCTCGGGCACATCGAGCCCGCGCGCCTCCTCGGGCGTTATCTCCCTGACCACGAGCCCCAGCATGTCCGCCTTGCCGCGGCTCCATGGCGAGGGCTCGACCTTCCCCCTCTCGGCGGTCGCCTTGTCCTGAGTGCCGATCTTCACGGTCAGCTCCTTCTCCTCACCGGACCTGAGGAACTTGACCTTTGCCTCTGCGCCGGGCTTGGTCTGGCCGACCGCGACGGAGAGGTCCATGGGGTCGTCGACCTTCTCGCCGTCGAATTTCACTATGACGTCCCCGCGCCTGAGCCCCGCCTCCGCGGCGGGGGAGCCCCCGAAAACCTCGGTGATCAACGCCCCTTTCTCGTCCTTGAGGTTGAAAGACCTGGCCAGCTCCGGCGTGATCGTCTGGATGGCAACGCCCAGCCAGCCGTGCGAGAAGCTCCCCTTGGAGATGAGCTCGGGCAGCATGGAGGTCGCCATATCTATCGGTATCGCGAAGCCGATGCCCTGTCCTGCAGCATATATCATCGTGTTGATGCCTATCACCTCGCCCTTGAGGTTGAAGAGCGGCCCGCCGGAGTTGCCCGGGTTGATGGAGGCGTCGGTCTGGATGAAGCGGGCATAGGGGCCCCCGCCGATCACCCTGCCCTTGGCGCTGACGACGCCCACGGTCACAGTGTGCTCGAGCCCGAAGGGGTTGCCTATGGCCATGACCCAGTCGCCAGGCCTCAGGGTCTTGGAGTTGCCGAGCGCAACCACCGGCAGGTCGCCGTCCGCCTTGATCCTTATGACCGCTATGTCGGTCTTCTCGTCGCGACCCACGACCTCGGCCTTGAACTTGCGTCCGTCGGAGAGCACGACCTCTATCTGATCGGCCTGGCTCACGACGTGGTTGTTCGTGAGGATGGTGCCGTCCCTGTCGATGATGAAGCCGGAGCCGAGGCTGTGCTGGACCTGCTCGCGCGGGACCATGCCCTGGTCGAAGAAGCGCTCGAAGAAGTCATCGAACGGATCGCGGGGGCCGAAGCGCGGGATGGCCATGCCGCCGCCCCTCATCTTCTTGCTGGTGGAGATGTTGACCACAGCCGGCTCCACCCTCTCCGCCAGGTCGGCGAACGACATCGGCTCGGCCTTGAACCAGGAGGCGGGCACGAGGGCCCCGGCCTCGACCTCGGCCCGGGAGATCGCCAATGCGCACGCATCGCCGGCGACCGCCGAAACGAGGAGCGCCAGGGCGGCCATCATCACCAGTGTCATCTTCTTCATCGCACACTCTCCTTTCATCCTTGCTTTTTCACCTCGACGTACATCATCCGCAGGTCGTAGAGCACGTGCTCCATGAGTCTCGACTCCTGCTCGCTCAGGTTGCCCCTCGTCTTCTCCTGCAGCATCGCGATTAGGTCGATCGTCTCCTTGGCGAGCGGGAGGTTCTTCTCCGGCTTGCCCGTGGAGGGATGCGGCACCAGCCCCATGTGAAACTGCGCGGAGGTGGCAAGGCTTAGCGTGAACGTGGAGAAATCCATGGGCGGCGGTGATTCGGCTTCCGCGCCGGCAGCTGCCGAAGACCCCTGCCGCCCTTCGCCCACGGGCGAGGCCTCGGGCTCCCGGGCCCCCTCCTCCCCCTCGTCAGCGTCGTCCCTGGGCCTGCCCTCCGAGTCGAACCGCCGCCGGTCCTTCACCTTGATGTCGCCCTCGCCCTCGTTCTCCCGCTTCTCAGACATGATAACCCCCTGAATTGCTGAGCTGTTACATCCGGGCCCGGCGCGTGTCAAGGCTGCCCGACCATGCTTTTTTCCTTTGCGCTTTTAAAACCCATCTCCTACTATCCTCCGCGATGAAATCGCGATTTATCACGGCCATTTTCGCGCTCTGCGCCATATCGGCGCTCGCCTGCGGGTGCGGAAAGGAAAAGGTGATGGTGGGCGAGGGCGAGCCGGGCGCCGCGATATCCAAGTGCCTTTCCCTCTCCTCCAGGGGAAAGCACGAGGACGCGATTCAGTGCCTCGAGATGTTCAAGGCCCGCTACCCCAACACCCGCGAGGCCCAGGAGGCGGAGCTCCTCATAGGCGACTCATACTTCGCACGCAAGGATTACCTGCTGGCGGCCGAGTCATACGCCGCATTCATCAAGCTCTACCCGCTGCACCCGAAAGCCGACTACGCGCACTACCGCATCGGCGTCTGCTACTACAAGGAAGCGCCCAAGGCGATCGACCGCGACCAGAAATACCTGGAGGACGCGATCATACATCTCAAGGCCGCGGCCAGGGGGTACCCGGGCAGCGACTACCGCGAGGCGGCCATCGCGACGCTCAAGGCGGCGCGCAACCGCCTGGCCAGGCGCCAGTTCTACGTCGGCCGTTTCTATTACAGGACCGGCGAGTACAAGGCGTGCCTCGGCCGCTTCGACGAGGTGGCCGAGATCTATCCCGAGTCCGGCCTGGCCGACCGCGCCCTCTACCACATGGTCGAGGCCAACCTCGGGCTCGGCAACATCGCGGCCGCGAGGGACTCTTACGGCAAGCTCGTCTCGCGCTACCCGGACAGCTCCTACACAAAGCGCGCGGAGCGCAAGATGCTCAGCGCCGTGAGCAAAAAATCCTGACAGCGGGGGCATCGAATGGAAAACATCAAGGAGCTGATTGCTGCGGGAAAGCAGTGCTTCGAGGGGAGGCAGTACCGCAAGGCGGAGGAGTATCTGCGCCGGGCGATCGAGATGAACCCCAACTTCGCCGACGTCCTCAACATGCTGGGCGTGATCGCCCACTCGGAGGGCAGGTTCGCCTCGTCGATCGACTGCTTCCAGAGGGCGCTGGAGATCAACCCCGGCTACACCGAGGCGATGCTCAACCTCGCGGTGCTCTACAACGACCTGGGGCAGTACGACGACGCGCGCAGGCTCTACGAGAAGCTCAAGGGGCGCACGGCCAGGGGCACTTCCAAGATAGAGCCGGTCCTCAGGGGCAAGCTCTCCAACCTGCACGCGGACATCGGAGACATCTACCGCTCCATCGGCCTCTTCGACATGGCCTCCGACGAGTACCGCAAGGCGCTCACGCTCAATCCCACCTACTTCGACATCCGCACCAAGCTCGGGCAGTCCTTGCGCGAGGGGGGCAGGCCCAAGGAGGCGGTCTCGGAGCTCAAAGCGGTGCTCAAGGCAAACGGCAGATACGCTCCCGCGCTCGTCCAGCTCGGAGTCACCCACTACGCGATGGGAAACATTCCGGACGCGAAGCGGTCGTGGAAGAAGGCGATGGACGGATCGAAGAACCCCTATGCCGAGATGTATCTCAGGCTCTGCGCCGCTACGGAGCGAAGTTCGGGAAAGGTTAAGGTCAAGGCTAAGGTTAAGGATAAGGTTGAGGTCAAGGGCAGGCGATCAAGAAAGAGATAGCGGCAGGATTCTCCCATGAGCGAAACGAGGACAGAGAGGGACGCGCTGGGCGAGGTGAATATCCCCTCCGACGCCCTGTGGGGCTCATCGACACAGCGGGCGCTCGAGAACTTCCCCGTCAGCGGCAGGCGGATGCCCCGCCAGATCATCTGGGCGCTCGGGCTGATCAAAGCGAAGGCCGCCCTTGTGAACGGGCGGCTCGGGCTCGTGGACGAAGCGCACGCGAGGCAGATCGCGGACGCGGCGAACGAGGTGGCGGAGGGAGCACACGACGCCCAGTTCCCGCTCGACGTTTTCCAGACCGGCTCGGGCACCTCCACGAACATGAACGCCAACGAGGTGATCGCCAACCTCGCGAACATCGCGCTGGGCGGCGCGGCCGGCGAGTACAGGCCGGTCCACCCCAACGACCACGTCAACCGCTGCCAGTCCTCCAACGACGTGATCCCCTCCGCGATACACCTCGCCGCAGCCGGCGAGATCGACAGGGAGCTCGTTCCCGCGCTCGAGGAGCTGAGGGCCTCGCTCGCCTCGAAGGCCAGGGCCTTCGACGGGATCGTCAAGACCGGCCGCACACATCTCATGGACGCGATGCCGGTCAGGCTCGGCCAGGAGTTCGGGGGATACGCCCGCCAGATCGAGAAGGCCATAGAGAGGCTGCGCAGGCTCATGCCCGCGCTGTGCGAGCTGGCGCTCGGGGGGACCGCCGTGGGCACCGGCTTCGGGGCTCACCCGGACTTCGCCCCCGAGGTGTGCGCGCTCCTGTCCGAAGATCTCGGGCTCGACTTCAGGCCGGCCAAGGACCGCTTCGAGGCGCTCTCTTCCCGCTCCACCTGCGCCGAGGCGGCGGGTTCGCTCGCTGCCACCGCAACGAGCATGACGAGGATAGCGGACGACCTTCGGCTCATGGCCTCGGGGCCGAGGCTCGGGATCGGCGAGATAACCCTCCCCCCGGTCCAGCCCGGCTCGTCCATCATGCCCGGCAAGGTGAACCCGGTGATCCCGGAGATGGTGACGCAGGTCGGGGCGCAGGTGATCGCAAACGGCACCGCGGTCTCCATAGCCGCGCAGGCCGGGCACCTCGAGCTGTCCACGATGCTCCCGCTGATCGCCGCGAACCTGACGGAATCGATCTCGATCCTCGCCGGCGCCGCCCGCGCATTCGCGAGGCGATGCGTGGCAGGCATAGAGGCCTGCGACGAGATATGCTCGCGCGACATCGAGCAGAGCCTGGCGCTGGCCACGGCGCTTGCGCCCAAGCTCGGCTACTCCGCTGCCGCGGAGATCGCGAAGGAGGCCTCGCTCTCGGACCGCACGATCCGCGAGGTGGCCCTGGAGCAGGGCGTGGCCGACGAGGCCGAGCTGGACGAGATGCTGGATGCGATGAGGCTTACGACCAACGAATAGCTAGACCCTCTCCACGTACTCGCCGTCCTCCGTCTTGATCCTTATCCTGTCGCCGGCCTCCACGAACGGGGGCACCATGACCGTGAGCCCGGTCTCCACCGTGCACTTCTTGTACGAGGCGGACGCGGTCTGCCTCTTCACCGAGGGCTCCGCATCCATGACCTTGAGGTCCACCGTCGTGGGCAGGTCCACGCCGATCGGGGTGCCCTCGTAGAACGTGATCTTCACCTTCGTGTTCGGCAGGATATACTGGATCGCGTCCCCGAACATCTCGTGGTCCATCTCGATCTGCTCGTAAGTTGAGGTGTTCATGAGGTGGTAGCGGCCGCCGTCGTCGTAGAGGTACTCCATCTCGTGCTCCTCGAGGTAGGCCATCTCCACCTCCTCGGTCGCGCGGAAGCGGTTCTCGAGCTGCACGCTGTCCTTGATCCTGCGCATCTTCGCCTGGACCATGGCCCTGAGGTTGCCGGGCGTGAGGTGCGTGACAGAGAGCACCCTGCACAGGTCGCCGTTGTAGATTATCACGTTCCCCGCCCTCATCCTGTTCGCCTGGACCATTTTCCCTCTCCTCCTGTAGAGCGGCGGCTCCTCCCGCCACAATTTGAGGACCCTTTTTCCGATGACGCTGTAAAAAGGGGCCTCAAATTCTGGCTCGCGTCGCCGTCATACTGACGGCCAATACCTATTTCAAGAGACCCTCGACCGCAGCGAGGGCCTTGTCCAGGTTCGCCGCGTCGGCGCCGCCGCCCTGCGCGAAATCGGGCCTGCCTCCGCCCTTTCCTCCCACCATCTCCGAGACCTTTCCGACGATCTTGCCGGCGTGTACCCCCGGGGTCAGGTCCTTCGACACCGCGGCGATCATCGAGACCTTGCCGTCTGAGACCGAGGCCAGCACGACCACCGATTTCCCGAGCCTGTCGCGGCACTTCTCCGCCCACCGGGAGAGGGTGTCGCGGTCCGGCGCATCCACCTGCGCGGCCAGAAGCTTCATGCCGCCCACATCCCTCGCCTGTCCCAGCAGGGCGTCGATCCCGCCCTTCGCGCCGCCGGCCCGCGCGATCTTCAACTCCTTCTCGAGGGCGGAGATCTCCTTCGCCATCTTCTCCGCGCGATCGAGAAGCTCGCCAGGCTGCGTCCTGAGCGCCTTTGCGAGGGAGAGCCTCTGCGCGACGAGGTCGTCGATGTACTCCTCCACGCCAGCGCCGGTGATCCCCTCGATCCTGCGGATGCCGGCCGCTACCGACGACTCGGAGAGGATCCTGAACATGCCGATGTCGCCCGTGGCGTGCACGTGCGTGCCGCCGCAGAGCTCCTGCGAGAACCCCGAGACGTCTATCATTCGCACGCGCTCCCCGTACTTCTCGCCGAAGAATGCCAGCGCGCCGCGCGAGACCGCCTCGTCGTAGGTTAGCTCGTACGTCAGCACCGGGTAGTTCTTGCGTATGGCCGCGTTGACCCTGCGCTCGACCTCCCTCTGCTCCTCCGCGGTCATGGCCTGGAAATGGGAGAAGTCGAAGCGGAAGCGGTCGGGGCCCACGAGAGAACCGGCCTGCTTCACGTGCTCGCCGAGCACCTCGCGCAGCGAGCGGTGGAGCAGGTGCGTGGAGGTGTGGTTGGCGCGTATCCTGTCGCGGCGCTCGGCGTCGATGGCGAGGGTGAGCCGCGCGCCCACGGAGAGCTCGCCTCGCATCACCTTGCCGCGGTGGACGATGAGGTCGGGCAGGGGCCTCTTCGTGTCCTCGACCTGGATCTCGATGCCCTCGGCCACCGCGACGCCGGTGTCGCCGACCTGGCCTCCCGACTCGCCGTAGAACGGGGTAGAGGCGGCGACGAACTCTATCTCGTCGCCCTCTTTCGCCGCCTCCACGCGCGCGCCGCCGCGGAGGATGGCGATGACCTGTGACTCGGTCGTGTCCTTGCCGTAGCCCTCGAAGCCGCACCTGATCCCCTGCGAGACCATCTCCTTGTATGCCGGGCCGACCGACTCCTCGCCGGAGCCGCGCCAGCTCGCGCGCGCCCTCATTCGCTGCTCCTCCATCAGCTTCTCGAATCCCTGCGTGTCCACCGAGAGCCCCTGCTCCGCCGCGATGAGCCCGGTGACGTCCAGCGGGAAGCCGAAGGTGTCGTAGAGCCGAAACGCGGTCTCGCCCGATATGGTCCTGTCCTTCGCCGTCTTTGCCGCGGCCATGAGCAGATCGAGCCCCTTGTCCAGGGTCGCGAAGAAGCGCTCCTCCTCCGCGCCGATGACCTTGGTGATGAAGTGCTCGTGCGTGGCCAGGTCCGGATACGCCGCGCCCATCTCCTCCACCACGACCCCCACCATCCCGGAGAGGAACGGCTCGTCCCTCCCTATGCGCTTCCCGTAGCGGATCGCGCGGCGGAGGATGCGGCGCAGGACATATCCGCGGCCCTCGTTCGAGGGGATCACCCCGTCGCCTATGAGGAACGCCGAGCAGCGGAGGTGGTCGGCGATGACGCGCAGCGCGACATCGACGTCCTTTTTCGAGCCGGCCTTGACGGCGGTCGCCCTCGCCGCCTCGGCGATGAGCGGCCTGAAGAGGTCGGTCTCCCAGTTGGACTTCACCCCCTCGACCACCGCTGCCAGGCGCTCCAGCCCCATGCCGGTGTCGATCGACGGGGCCTCGAGCTTCACGAGCTCGCCGCCCTCGCTGCGGTTGAACTGCATGAAGACCAGGTTCCAGATCTCCATGAAGCGGTCGGAGTCGAGGTCCTCCGCCTTCACCGGGCCCTCGCCGAAGTCCCAGATGATCTCGGAGCACGGGCCGCAGGGGCCGGTGTCTCCCATCGCCCAGAAGTTGTCCTTCTCGCCCAGGCGGAAGATGCGCCCCTTGGGCAGGTGCGCCTCCCAGAGCCTCTCCGCCTCGTCGTCATCCTTGAAGACCGTGGCGTACATGCGCTCAGGGTCGAGGCCGAGCTTCTCGGTCAAAAACTCCCACGCGTAGGCGATCGCCTCCTGCTTGAAGTAGTCGCCGAAGCTGAAGTTGCCCAGCATCTCGAAGAACGTGTGGTGCCGCGGCGTGTGGCCCACGTTCTCCAGGTCGTTGTGCTTGCCGGAGACGCGCATGCACTTCTGCGAGGAGCAGGCGCGGGTGTAGGGCCTCTTCTCATCGCCCACGAAGGTCTCCTTGAACTGGACCATGCCCGCGTTGGTGAAGAAGATCGTGGGGTCGTTCTGGGGGACGAGGGACGAGCTCTTCACCCTGGTGTGCCCGTTCTTTTCGAAGTACGCGAGAAACGCCTCGCGGATCTCTTGAGCCTTCATGAGCTGAACGCTCCTTTATGCAGATAAATCAATATGTTAGGCGCCCAACCTGAACCGGCCGGGGCAAGTTCGGGCATACCTAACATCACCGGCAGGAAATGACAAGGCAACTTCGGGGGTTCTGCCTGCCGATAACTGTCAATGGATGGCACCAACCATCGTAAAAGAGGCTGCCAGACTGACCCCTCAGGAGAGGGCATTCCTGAAGGAGCTTACCGGCAACGACTACGAGGCAATCGTCTCGGGCGACGCGCTTGACGGCACCATCGGACTGATCGGGACACCGGAGGTCGAAATACTCTCCCTGCCGGACGGCGCCGAGAAAAACCTCTATCGACTCGCTGCGGTCAGACTCTCGAGGGAGGTAATCGTCAGGGCTGTCTCTGAGTTGCCCATACCGGATTTCATCTGCCGGGGCATCAGGGCCCTGCTTAACTCGGAGGCAGCCGACTGGTTCTCCCTTCACTCGGCAAAGCTGAAATCGCGTGAAGACGAGCGATCGCTCATCGCCGACGAGCCCCTCTTGAAGCTCTTTGAGAAATACGACTCGAAAGAGATGGACTATGTTGAAATCGTGCTGGATGAAAGAGACAGCACTGTAACGAAGACCATGAGGCTTGAAGCCTTCCGCCGCCTTTACGAAACCCTCACGCCCCAGCTCAGATCAGCCCTGCATTCGATCGACTTGAGGGAACGGGAGCTCGATTTTTCAAAATACGGTCTCCTGAATGTTCAAGGCAACTCCTATTCAGATATCAGCCATATCCATCTCAGGGGGTACGATGCCAAGGGCTCCGGCGAGCTGACGTACCACGAAGCAGCACACCTCCTGACAGATCTGCACGGTGAAAAGCTGAAGGCGGAGTGGATAGAAGCTGCGGGAGATGTCTATGTCGGACTCAGCGGTGGGGACCCGCGCGAGAAAAGCCTTCGGGCTAAAGTTGAACCCTATCTCGACAAGGGGCTTCTCTCAAATGACGACCTGCCGCACATAGATGTTGACGAGTGGAGAACATACAGCGATCTCGAATGGGCCTTGACGAAGAAGGGATTGATATCGTTATACGCAACTACGAGCTATGACGAAGACATATCCGAGCTCGTGGGCAAGATTTACAAAAACGACTACACTCTCAGGAGGATGGAAAACAGTATTCCGACCTTTACGAAGAAGATCGACCTGTTGAAAAAATACGGCTACATAAGCTCTCACCAGCACGACACTATAATGGGCATGCTGAACGGAGAAATTGGCAAATCTCTGTCGGATCTGCCAGCAAGGTACAGCGAGATGCTGACCGCTCCGGCCAGAGAAGTGCTCGGCCACATGGCGAACCTGCGCTCCGCAGAGATTTACTGCGACGGCAAGAACGACTGGGCTTTCCACAGAGGCATGTTCTGCTCCGAGTTCAAACACTACGACCCGCTGCCCGACGACGTTGTCAGGGAGATACCGGAGAAATATATCTCAACGAAAAAGCTGTAGCGCCCCCTTATTCACGCCCCTTCGCAGCTTCCTTTGGCTGCTCCTTTGCAGCACCTTTCGGCACATCCACCTTCTGCGCGTTTGCATCCGCCCTCTTCACGATCCCGTGCTTCTCGAGGATCGCCTTCTCGAGCCGCGCCATGACCTTCGGGTTCTCCCTGAGGAAGTCCCTGGCGTTGTCGCGGCCCTGGCCGATGCGCTCCTCGCCGCAGGAGTACCACGCCCCGCTCTTCTCCACGAGCCCCATCTCGGCGGCCAGATCGAGCACGTCGCCGGCGCGGCAGACGCCCAATCCGTAGATGATGTCGAACTCCGCCTGCTTGAACGGGGGCGCGACCTTGTTCTTCACGACCTTCACGCGGGTGCGCGATCCGATCACGTCCTCGCCGACCTTCACCGGCGCGATCCTGCGGATGTCCAGGCGGACCGAGGAGTAGAACTTCAGCGCGTTGCCGCCGGTGGTGGTCTCGGGGTTGCCGAACATCACGCCGATCTTCATGCGGATCTGGTTGATGAAGACCACCATGGTCTTTGACTTGGAGATCGTGGCGGTGAGCTTGCGGAGCGCCTGGCTCATGAGGCGGGCCTGCGCGCCCATCTGCGCGTCCCCCATGTCGCCCTCGAGCTCCGCCCTGGGGACGAGCGCAGCCACCGAGTCGACCACGAGCACGCTGATCGCGCCGGAGCGCACCAGCGTGTCCGCTATCTCCAGCGCCTGCTCGCCGCTGTCCGGCTGGCTGATGAGCAGTTCCTCGGTCTTCACGCCGAGTTTCCGCGCGTACTCCACGTCCAGCGCGTGCTCGGCGTCCACATAGGCCGCGATCCCGCCCTGCTTCTGGGCCGCGGAGACCACCTGCAGCGCGAGGGTGGTCTTGCCCGACGACTCGGGGCCGTAGATCTCGATGACGCGGCCGCGGGGGAGCCCCCCCACCCCGAGAGCTATGTCGAGGGAGAGCGAGCCCGTTGATACGGTGTCGAGCCCCTGGTACAGGGGCTCGTCCCTCCCTAGGCGCATGATCGAGCCCTTGCCGAACTGCTTCTCGATCGTCGCGACCGCGAGGCCGATCGCCTTCTCTCGATTGTCCGTCGGGGGATTCGGTGCTGTGGTGGTCATATGGTCTCCTTTTTCTGGTTGCGTGACTCGTGACTCGTAACTCGTGACTCGCAAAATCCAAACGATTCACGACTTACGCAATCTCCAGCATCATTTCCTGCCTCCGCTGCCGAGCGGGAAGCGCTCGAGCACGGTGTAGATCGGCCCTTTGGGGGTGAGCTCGCTCCTGTAGAGCGCCAGCGAATCCACCGTGAATTCGCCGAGGTCGGTGTCAGTCATCTTCTCCACCATGCTCACCAGCGCCTCGCTGTCCTTGAAAGGCGCCCTGGCCCTGCCGAGCGTGAGGTGGAGGCGCAATATCCTCGGGTCCTTCCTGATGCCGATATCCGCGAACGCCTCCTCGAGCCTGGCGTGCAGCGAGATGACCGTTTCGGTCTCGCCCTGCAGCCCCACCCACAGGACCCTTGGGTAGCGCCAGTTCGGGAACACGCCTACGCCGTGGCCCGACAGCTTGAACGGCGACTGGTGCCGGACCTCCTGCTCGATGAGCCTGGACAGTTTCCCGGTGAGAAGTTCCTCCTCCACGTCGCCGAAGAAGCGGATCGTGCAGTGCACGAGCTCTGGGTTCACCCACTTCACGCCGCGCACCTTCGGGGAGAAGAGCTCGATGAGCTTTCCCAGCTCGACCTTGAGCTCCTCCGGTATATCGAACGCCAGAAACGATCTCATCTTCACCTTAAGGCCTCTCCCTTTGAGCTTTCAGCTTTGAGCTTTCAGCTTTGAGCTCTGATCATATGTCTGCGCGCCATGTCCAGCGCGGTCGCAGCGACCATCTGCCTGAACTCGATCCTCGCCCGCTCAAAGACGTGGTGCGAATGCTCGATGCCGCCCTCGATCGCCATCGCTATATGGACGGTGCCCACCGGCTTCTCAGCGGTGCCGCCCGACGGCCCTGCTATGCCCGTTACGGCGAGGCCGACGGAAGATCCGCTCACGCTTCTTATGCCCCGAGCCATGGCCTCCGCGACCTCCCTGGAGACCGCGCCGTGCCTCTCGATGGTCTGGCGCGGCACGCCGAGGAACTCCTCCTTGGAGCGGTTGCTGTACGCGACTGCGCCGCGCTCGAACCAGCGGCTCGCGCCCGGGACGTCGGTGATCATGGACGATATGAGCCCGCCGGTGCACGACTCGGCGACAGAGAGCGTCGCGCCCCTCTCCACGCACATCCGGCCCACGACCTCGGCGAGCGTCGCATCCCCCTCGCCGTAGATCACCTCGCCGAGCCGCTCGCGGATGTTCCCGGCAGCGGAGTCGATCATGCGCCTCGCCTCCGCCTCGGAGCCGGACCTGGCGACTGTCTTGAGGAGTATCTCGGGAAACTTCACCCGAAACGAGAGTCTCGCGCCACAGAGATCGACTCCCTTGAGCCTCTCGTCGATCGTGGCCTCCGGAAGGCCGAAGCAGCGGAAAACCTTCTCCACGCGCGCGCCGCTCGAGCGCTCCCTGAGCCACGGCTCCACCGAGTCGCCGAATATCTGGTGGAGCTCGGAAGGGACGCCGGGGAGGAAGATGAAATCGCGGCCGCCGAGCGGGGCCCTGAGGCCGGGGGCGGTGCCGACCCGGTTCGGGAGTATCTCGGAGCCGGCAAAGACCATGGCCTGCTTGTCGTTCGAGGGCGAGTAGGGCCTGCCGACCCGGACGAAGAATGCCCGCATCTCTTCAATGATGCCCTCATTGCGAACAAGATTCGCGTCGAACGCCCTCGCCGCGGCCTCCACCGTGATGTCGTCCGCCGTGGGGCCCAGGCCGCCCGTGACCATCACGCACTCGGCCCTCTCTGAGGCGAGCCTGAGGATGTCGCCTATCGCGCGCATGTCATCGGGCACGCAGGCGTGCATCGCTACCTCGTGCCCGAGGGCGGTGCAGCGCTCCGATATCCAGGCGGCGTTGGAGTCGACTATCACGCCCTGGATGACTTCGTCGCCGGTTGTTATAACGGCTATCTTCATTGTTTCGTGACTCGTGACTCGTGACTCGAAAAAACCTCACCACCAGGTGATGCCTTGGATGCCCAGGGCCGGGAGGACGAACTCCAGCGCGAGCAGCGACACGCTGGCGTAGAGGCCGGCCATGACGTCGTCGAGCACCACGCCCCTGCCGTCGGAGAAGCGCCTCTCGATCCAGCGTATGGGAGGCGGTTTGACGATGTCGAATATGCGGAAGAGTACGAACCCCACGACCGCGAGCGCGAAAGAGGGCCTGTGAAACGCCATGGTGACGAGATATCCCGCTATCTCGTCGATCACCACCTGCGGAGGGTCGGTCTCCTCGAAGATCGACTGCGCGCGGGTTGCTATCCATATGGCGAACACGACGAATGTCACGGTGAAGATCGCGTAGGAGAGGGGCGGAAGATAGCGGACCAGCCAGTAAAGGCCCAACCCCACCACCGTGCCCCACGTGCCCGGGGCGAGCGGTATGCGCCCTGCAAAGCAGCCTGTCGCGAAGAATGCGGTCATGTGTCTCAGCACGGTCCCCCTGCCTCAATGGCGGGCGACGCTATCACCTGACGGATAAAATGACAACGCAGAACAATGCACGAGCTGTGCCGGAAAAAATCCTTTATTTATCAAAGAGCCGAAAAAAACAGGTGCTGCGAAACGCTGCAGCACTGCACAGTTTTGGGCACCCCCTCACCTTCCGCCCTCCGCCGTTCACATTTCAAGGGAAAACAGAAGGCCCGGGAACGGCATCTTTCTGATCGAGAGGCGCATCCGGCTTGATTATGTTGACAAGATCACAGGATGGCGCTAGGGCGAGGCACGGGCAAATGCCCTTATTTCGGCCCTTTCAGGGTTTTTAAGACAATAGAAAGCGGTAATAAAATCGGCCGTTTTACCCCATTTTCTGAGCAACTCGGCGCGCGGTTAGCCGATAACGGGGATGGAGAACGGACGCGATGATCCAGCACAGATTCACATTGACGTTCCCCTGCGCCGGACCGCCGGCATCGCCCTCGGGCATCCCGGCGCAAGGCCCGATCAAGATCACCGCCAACGATCCTTTCCTCAGCGGGCCCCCCGGGGCCGGGCAGCTGATCGCTGACGTGAATCCGGCCCGCACCCACGCCTCGAGATTCGCCGCGCAGGCGCGCTCCATGGGGGACGGGGGGGTCGTGGACCACGAACGCGCCCGGATCGGCATTGAGGCCAGTCAGGGGATCGAGCACGCGCGCAGGCATCTGAGCGAGGGCCGCTATGAAGAGAGCGGCAAAGAATACGCCGCTGCAGCCGGCGCTCTCGAACAGACCGATGCGGCGAGCGGCAGGGCTTTCTATCTTGAAATCGCGCAGGGCGTGAACCGTTTCAGGGAGTCCTCCATCGGGGCGGCGCTGTTTCACCTCGCCGAGGCCCCGGCAGCCCATCTCAAGCGACTGGCGATGGTGAGGGAGCTGATAAAGGACCCGGCCCAATTCAGCGGGACCGACCGGGCAAAGGCCGACGTAGTCACCGCCTTTCAGCTGATGCGCCACGCCGCTTCGGCATCGTCGCCGCCGCTCAAGCTGCTGTCGGACGCGCAGGAGTCGCTTCGGCGCGCCCTGCAGACGATCGACGGTTCGGCCGACGGAGAGGGGCGCGACCTTCAGTTCTCCACCCGCCTGCTCAACATCGAGATCATCTCGCGCCTGATCGAGCTCGCCCACAACCGCACACACCAGAGCGAGCGGGATGCGCTGATCGAGGAGCTGCACAACGAGTTCAAGAAGCTGAAGCCGGCCCATCTCACGGATGAGATGAAGCGCCTTGCCGCAGATCACCTCTACGACTCCGCGAAGCTCATGGCCCTCCACAAGCTGTGGAACCCGGCGCTGAGGATGGCCCGAACGCTCGCCGAGTCTTTCAGGGGGACCCCTGCGGCGCATCGCCTCGCAGAGGACAGGATATTCGAGCCGTTCGTGGACGGCGACCGGGTACTCGGGGGCGAGGAGATCAAGGCGCTCTCACGAAAGGGCCGCTGGCGCAAGAGGCTGCAGGCCGCAATACAGCACTCGCAATCGGAGGGGCTCAAACACTCCGCTCTCGCGGGCGCCATCGGCATGGCCGCAGGCATGGCAGGGGAATACCTGCTCACTGGCGGCTGGACGCTGGCGGGCGGCGTGGCGGGCGCCGGCATCCTCGACACATTATACCGCCTCATAAGGGGCTGGAACACGAACGAGGCCCAGGCGGCCGGCGGCACGGGGACATACGAGCGCGGCTTCCTGGATACGCTCAGGGACGCGGCCCGCGTGGTGACTCACGGCGCCATGACCATGGCCGCGTGGCTGCTCCCGTCGGCGCTCCTCGCGTCGGGCGCAGGCGGGGCGACCGAGTTCTACACACCGTTCGCCAAGGCGTTCGCCAAGGCGTTCTCCGGGATCCTCGATCTTCCCGACAAGGGCGCGGCATTTTTCAACTCGCTCGTCAGCGGCGATGCGACCGCCAGGGCCAGGGACGCCATAGCCTCCACGCCCGGGGTCAAGCTGGCCCTGGGCGCGGCCTACCACCTCTACACGAAGAGCTCCCTGGCGATCTTCTTCGCCGACTTCCCGAAAAAAGGGAGAGAGTGGCTCAAGACGACGACTCTCAAGTCGGTGCCGATACTCAAGCACCTGCCCTTCATCAGAAACTGCCGCCTGCCGTTCCTCTTTCTGCCCGGCGCCATGATGCTCTCGGCCGACATCAGCGCATCCATCGTCGGGATCGACGCCGCACCGTTCGTCGACAAGGCGTGGTGGGTCGCCGCCGGGCTGAGCGCACTGGGCGTCACCGAGAGCCTCTTGATGCTCACCAACGCGGGCGCGACCCCCATGGCCGCGAAGCAGGATTCCGGGAAGAAGAGAAACGTGCTCTCGAGGTTCGCATCCTCCACCGTTCCGGCATTGAAGGGGCTGGACCCGCGCAACGAGGACAGCAACTGGATGCTCCCGATGACCGCCTCCATCATGATCGGAATCACAGCCCCGATAGGCCACGCGATACAGCAGATGGTCGGGGAGAGGCCGTCGACGTTCGTGCGGGGCATGATCCAGGGCTCGGCGCTCACCTTCATCCAGCTGCCCATCGCGCTCCTCATGAGCGGAGTCGCAAAGGGCAAGTACAGCATCATCGCCAATGTTTCCGAGGCGTGGCGCGAACGGGCCGGCAGGGCCTTCCCGGTCCGCGCGGCGGGGTCCGCGTACGCGCTCCTCAGGTCGTTCAGGGCGTTCTACACCTACAACAGGGGCATCCGCTCGGGCACATGGGACCTCCCCTCCGCGGGGATAAGGTCGATGCTGGGATGGAACAGCCTCGCCGGTTACGGGGCGTTCATCGGCATGAACCTGCTCACCATCAACGGGGCCACGACCGCCACCTGGCCCGAGCCGAGCGGGACGCGCTGGGACATGGAGCAGTTCGAGGCGAGGACGAGCAAGGCATTCGCAGCCTTCCAGGAGCTCAAGGCCGCGGGCAAACTCTCGCGCCCGGAGATGGCGAGGATGTTCGAGGAGACGAAGCTCGATCAGTTCTTCAGGCTGGCCGGTCAGCGCATGCACGGCCTGCACCCCTTCTTCGGCCATAAGTCGTTGAAGGACCGCCTCTGGCAGGTCGTCTCCATAAGCCGGGCCGTAAAACCGCCCTCGTTCCCGCACATCCCCAACGAGATGCAGTACACCTCCATATACAGGCTCCTCGAGGAGGGAAAGGTCTCCGATGAGCAGCTGTCGATCCTCTTCGAGTATCTGAAGTTCTACGCGCCAGATGTGCAGAGATACGGCTCCCTGAGGCCTCTGGTGCAGACCCTCGCCTTCGCAAGGGGCAGCAGCCGCTCCGGCGCGGCGATAAGGGAGTTCTTCACGGAGCGCCCGGACATACCCATGGCGCTCGGGGTCGATCTCGACCTCCACAAGTCCCCGAAGGCGCCCTACGGGCTCGACCGGCGCGCATACGTGCGCGAGAGATTAAAGGAGCCGTTCAAAGTCACGGAGCAGCGCATGATGGCGCACAGGCGCGCAGAGGCGGGCACCCGTCACGCGGACCGCCTCTTCGTCGGAATCGCACGGCCGAAGGATTCTGCCTCACAGCCGGATGAGAGAGGCGGGACCACGGCCCTGCCGGCTGAAGCGGAAGAGAAATAGCCACCTCATTTTGTTTGACATCCCCTCCCTGACCCCTTACTTTCCCTGAAATTTCAACCGCTTGTCGTGGAGACGCACCTATGAAGAGAAACGCTGCGGGAACGATCTGGAGGGCGCTGAAGGCCCAGCCCGCAGCGCCAGCGATCTCCGATCCCGGGGAAGTCGACCGGCTCTACCGCCACTGGCGAAAGCGCGTGGCCATCGCGACGTTCGTCGGCTACGTCGTATTTTACCTCTGCAGAAAAAACATCTCCGCTGCCCTGCCCGCCATGAGCGCCGAGCTCGGCTATTCCAACACCGATCTCGGGCTCCTGGGGGGCGCCCTCTACGTCACCTACGCGATCGGCAAATTCGTGAACGGCGTGTTCGGCGACCAGGCCAACCTCAGGTACTTCTCAGCGGTCGGCCTCTTCCTCTCATCCCTGTGCTGCATCATGATGGGCGTGACCGGGAGCCTGGTGGCCCTGGCCTTCTTCTGGGGCTTGAACGGCTGGTTCCAGTCCATGGGCAACCCCCCGTTCGCGCGCGCGATGTGCCACTGGTTCACCATCTCCGAACGCGGGACCAAGTTCGGCATCTGGTCCACGTGCCATCAGGTGGGCACCTGGATCATAATGCTCACCGGCGGTTTCATAATAGCCTCTTTCGGATGGAGGGCGATATTCTACATCCCGGCGGCGATAGGGATCGTCACCGCTGTCTCGCTGGTGGTAGCGCTGCGCGACACGCCCGAGGCCATGGGGCTGCCCCACGTCGAGAAATACAAGCGCGACAAGCTGGTCGACAAGGAGTCCGCGCGCGAATTCGACCAGGAGACCGAGCACGAGGGGTTCGGAAAGATCTTTCTGCACCAGGTCCTGCTCAACAAGTACATATGGCTCTGCTCGTTCATCAACATATCGGTCTACATAGTGCGCTTCGGCACGCTGGACTGGGCGACGAAATTCCTGGTCGAGGAAAAGGGGTGCACGATAGAATTCGCCTCAATGGAGGCGAGCATGATCCCGCTGTTCGGAATAGTGGGGATGATCCTCGCCGGGTGGATGTCGGACAGGCTCTTCAAGGCGCGGCGGGCCCCGGCCACCGTGATCTTCTTCATCGGCACCGCCCTGTCGATACTGGCGATGTACTTCGTGCCCCCGGGCTGGAACATCTTGCAGAGCGTAGTCCTGGGGTTGATCGGCTTTTTCACCTACGGGCCGCAGTTCCTCATCAGCGGCGCGGCGGCGCTGGACTTCGGATCCCGCAAGGCGGCGGCGACCGCGACCGGCTTCATAGGCACGTTCGGTTACGCGGGGGCCGCGCTGTCGAGCCTGGGTTCGGGCGTGATGATAGACAAATACAGCTGGATAGGCGGTATCCTCTTCTGGGCGGGGGCCGCGGCCGCAGGAGCTCTGCTCACTACGCTCATGTGGAACGCAAAGCCAAAGCACATGTGACCCGCTTCAATATTCACTGCGCTATTGATATGTGAACGCGCGCCTGATAGGCCATGTGCCATGGCCAGGGTGCGCACGATATTCTCATGCCAGGGCTGCGGCGCGCAGTCGCCGCGCTGGATCGGCCGCTGCCCCGAGTGCGGCGAGTGGAACACATACGCCGAGGAGCGCGAGGAGACGCCGCACAAGGCGGACGCCTATGCGCCCGATTCGGCGCGGCCGGTCGACCTCTGCGACATCACCGCAGGCGAGGGCGGGCACGTGCCCACTGGCATCGCCGAATTCGACCGCGCGCTGGGCTCGGGGTACATACCGGGCGGCGTGGCGCTGATCGGCGGAGACCCGGGCATCGGCAAGTCCACGATCGTCATGCAGGCCCTCGACCGCGTGGCAGCCGCAGGGGCCCCTGCCCTCTACATCTCCGGCGAGGAGAGCGCCTCCCAGATAAAGCTGCGCGCCGACCGGATGAAGCTCTCGGGCCGCGGTCTCTCCGTGCTGACCGAGAACTGCGTGGAGCGGATAGTCGACCACATGAGGGAGATGAAGCCCGCGGTGGTGGCCATCGACTCCATACAGACGATGTTCACCTCCGACCTCGCCTCAGCGCCCGGCACGATCGGCCAGGTGCGCGAGTCGGCGGCCAAGATACTCGGCTGCGCGAAGCAGATGGGGATCGCCGCGTTCCTCGTCGGCCACGTGACGAAGGACGGCGCGATCGCCGGCCCCAAGGTCCTCGAGCACATGGTGGACACGGTGCTCTACTTCGAGGGCGAGCGCGGCCATTCGTTCCGGATACTGCGCGCCATCAAGAACCGCTTTGGGAGCACAAACGAGATCGGCGTCTTCGAGATGACCGGCCAGGGGCTCAAGGAGGTGCGCGACCCGTCCGGCATATTCCTCTCCGAGAGGCCATCGGCAGCTGCGGGCTCGGTGGTCTCGGCGTCGCTGGAGGGCTCGAGGCCGCTCTTGCTCGAGATCCAGGCGCTCTGCTCATCCTCGGGCTTCGGCACCCCGCGCCGCACGGCGATAGGAATAGACACTAGCCGGCTGGCGCTCCTGATCGCGGTGCTCGAGAAGATCGAGGGGCTCACGCTCCGCGACCAGGATGTGTTCCTCAACGTCACCGGCGGCATGCGCATCACCGAGCCCTCCTCCGATCTGGCGGTGATCTCCGCCATCAACTCGAGCTTCTTGAACAGACCCGCAGACCACGGCACTGTGATCGTGGGCGAGGTGGGGCTCGCAGGCGAGATCCGCGCGGTCATGGGTGTTGAGGCGCGCGTCAAGGAGGCGGAGAAACTGGGATTCCGGCGCGCCATCGTGCCGAAATCCAACCTCAAGTCGAAGCTCCCGTCCAAGATGGAGGTCTTCGGCGCCTCCTCCGTCGCCGAGTGTTTGAGGCTCCTTTAAACATGTGACCGAGGACAACGGGGTCTCAAGGCCCCAGATGAGGGCTGAAATCGGCCCAGGATCGCCGTTCCCAAGCTGGATCCCGTACAATAAACCTTTTAAATCAAATAGTTACATTTATAAGAAACTCCCGAATCTTGGCAGCGATCTTGCAACTATCTATTGCCGAGGGGTTGGTGACTCCGAATCAGGGGGACTCTAAAATGGCATTTGTAAAGACCAGAGACCAGTCGCAGATGCAGAACAGGGTTGGCGGCTCCTACGGCGAGCGCAGGGCGCTCTCGCAGGGCCCGGCAGCGCAGGTGCAGAAACCTGCGGCATCCAAGCCCCTCGACGACTTCAACAGGGTCGACAGGCGCAACATGGATTCGTTCGCGCCCAACGCCGACTTCAGGAAGACAGCGCCGGCAAAGGTCCCGGGCATCCCCTACAAGAAGAGCCTGCACGAGCACGTGGAGCGGGGCACCGCGCCGGTCAGCGCAGACGCCAAGGCCCCGTCCGACCGCGCGATCCTCAACTTCCTGGACAAGGTCATAGCCGCTGAGCCCCAAAGGCCCAAGGCCCAGAGCAACGTCTCGCTCAACTCGAAGCCCCTCAACAAAGTGACCCCCAAGGCCCACCGGGCGTCCCTGCCGGTCAGGCCGGCGCTGCCCAGGAGCTCGAGGCCCATTCCCTCGATGGCCAAGACACACTCCAACAAGGCGTAATATCGCGTTTTTCCCCCTTGCCTCTGGCGATTTTATATGTTAGGTCGCCCACTCTTTCAAAAGGAGAGGCAGATGAAGGAAGGAATCCATCCGAAATCAGAAGAGGTCAGCATCACCTGCACCTGCGGGGCTGTGGTCAAGACCACCTCGACCCTCGGCAAGGACTTCACCGTGGAGCTCTGCTCCAAATGCCACCCGTTCTTCACGGGCAAGCAGCGCCTGGTGGACTCCACCGGCCGCGTGGAGCGCTTCCAGAAGCGAATGGAGAAGTTCCAGGCCCACCAGGACGCCAAGAAGAGCAAGGCGGCGGGCAACCAGTAGCTGTGCTCACCCAAACCCGATATGCCCATGGGCCCAATGGCCCGTGGGCATTGTCTTATCCGTGACTCGTGACTCGTGACAGGTAAAAACTATGTTCAAGAAGCTTGAAGAGGTCGAGAAGAGGTTCGAGGAGCTCACCGCAGAGATGGGGGATCCGTCGGTGGCCTCGGACCAGGCGCGCTTTCAGAAGATAGCGAGGGAGCGCTCCGGCCTGGAGGATGTGGTCTCGGCCTACCGCGACTACCGCAGGGTCGAGCAGGCGCTCGCAGACAACCGCCACATGGCGGCCGACGAGTCCGACCCTGAGATCGTGGAGATGGCCCGCTCCGAGATCCCCGCCCTCGAGGGGGAGCTCTCCGAGCTCGAGAAGAGGCTCAGGATCCTCCTGCTGCCCAAAGACCCCAACGACGAGAAGAACATCATCCTCGAGATACGCGCCGGCACCGGCGGAGAGGAGGCTGCGCTCTTCGCCTCGGACCTCTTCCGCATGTACTCGCGCTACGCAGAGGAGAGGCGATGGAAGGTCGAGATACTCGAGCAGAACGCCACGGGACTCGGCGGCATCAAGGAGGTGATCGCCGTCATCGCCGGCGAGCGCGTCTACAGCGACCTCAAGTACGAGAGCGGCGTGCACCGCGTGCAGCGCGTGCCTGAAACAGAGGCGTCGGGCAGGATACACACCTCGGCGGTGACGGTCGCGGTGCTGCCCGAGGCGGAGGACATAGACGTGGCGATCGAGGAGAAGGACCTGCGCGTGGACGTGTACCGCGCCTCGGGCCCCGGCGGCCAGGGGGTCAACCGCACCGATTCGGCGGTCCGGCTCACGCACCTGCCCACCGGCCTCGTCGTCGCGTGCCAGGACGAGCGCAGCCAGCACAAGAACAAGGCCCGCGCCATGAAGATACTGAAATCGAGGATACTGGATCTGGAGATCCAGAAGCAGGAGAAGGAGCGCACGGCGACGCGGAGGTCGATGGTCGGCAGCGGCGACCGCTCCGAGAAGATCCGCACCTACAACTACCCTCAGAACAGGCTCACCGACCACCGCATCGGGCTTTCCCTCTACAACCTGCAGCAGGTGCTCGAGGGCCGGCTCGGCGAGATGATCGACGCCCTGAGGACGCACTATCAGGCGGAGGCCATGAAGGCAGGTGGAGATACTGATTGAGTGGTCAGTGAACAGACCACGAGTCACGAGTCACGAGTTACGAGTTACGAGTCACGAGTCATGGATATCAACGAGGCATTGAGATCGGCTGAAGCGAAGCTTTCAGCTGCGGGTATCGAGACGCCGAGGCTGGATGCGGAGGTGCTGCTCGCCCACGCGATGGGCATGAGGCGCACGGACCTCTGCGCGCGCATGCGCGATGAGCTCCCTTCGGACGCCCGCGCAGGGTTCGACTCCATGGTCGAGAGGCGGGCGAGCTGCTGCCCGGTCGCCTATCTCACCGGATCGAAGGGGTTCTGGTCGCGCGAGATCGCGGTCACGCCCGACGTGCTCATCCCCAGGCCCGAGACCGAGACTGTGGTGGATGAGGCTGTCAGGATCTCCTCAGGGCTCAAGGGGCCGCCGTCCGTTCTGGATCTCTGCACAGGCAGCGGATGCATCGCGGCGGCCCTTGCGGATGAGCTCCCGGGCGCCGCGATCGTGGCCTCCGACTCATCGGCGGCCGCTCTGGCGATCGCCGGGGAGAACCTCCGCTTTGCCGGCGAAAGGGTGCGCCTCCTGCAGGGCGATCTCTTCGCGCCGATCGAGGAGGCGGGGCTGGGACCCTTTGACATCATTGCAGCAAACCCGCCCTACGTGCCGGACGGGGAGATGCCGTCGCTCCCCCGCGACGTGCGCGACTACGAACCCAGGGCCGCACTCGCGGCCGGCCCCGGCGGGCTTGATTTTGTGGCCCGCATATTGGAGGATGCCCCCCGGCATCTCGTCCCGGGCGGATGGCTCCTCATGGAGATCGGCGCGGGCCAGGCGGAGGCGATCTTTTTCATGGCGACCGGGCTCGACCGCTACGACACGGTGAGGACCGCGAAGGACCTGGCCGGAATCGACAGAGTCGTGATTGCAAGGAAGACTCTTTTCTGAAATGAGTTACGCATGACGCTACAAGTTGTGAGTTGTGAGTTGTGATTCGAGTCACGAGTCACGAGTCACGAGTCACGAGTCACGGTCCTTATGGAAAAACTCATAATAGAGGGCGGCAGGCCGCTAGCGGGCACCGTGAAGGTGAGCGGCTCCAAGAACGCCGCGCTCCCGATCATGGCGGCCACGCTGCTGGCCACCGGCGAGCACAGGCTCGAGGGGGTGCCCAACCTGCGCGACATCCGCACCATGGCCAGGCTCATCGAACACATCGGCGCGGAGGTGACTCCGCACTCCGGGAGCGCCGACGGATGGCAGCAGGGGTGGGACGGCTCGCTCTGCCTGAAGGTCAACCGCTTCAACGGCGTGGAGGCTCCCTACGACCTGGTGAAGACCATGCGCGCCTCGGTGCTGATCATGGGCCCGCTCGTGGGCCAGCTCAGGCGGGCGCGCGTATCGCTGCCGGGCGGCTGCGCAATAGGCGCGAGGCCCATAGACATGCACCTGAAGGCCCTGGAGGCGATGGGCGCGAAGATCGAGCTCAAGGAGGGCTACGTCGAGGTGTTCGCCCGGCACCTCCGCGGGGCCGAGATCACCTTCAACAAGGTGACCGTCACCGGCACCGAAAACATAATGATGGCAGCAGTGCTCGCGGACGGCGTCACCGTGATCCAGAACGCGGCGCGCGAGCCGGAGGTCGCCGACCTCGCCAGGCACCTCAAATCGATGGGAGCCAAGATCGAGGGCGCAGGCACCGACCGCATCACCATACGCGGCGTGGACAGCCTCTCGCCGGCGCCGCACAGGATCATCCCCGACCGCATCGAGGCAGGCACCCTCCTCATGGCTGCCGGCATAACCGGGGGCGAGCTCGTCGTAGAGAACTTCCCCGCCGACATGCTCGAAACTCTGATCGCCAGGCTCGCAGACGCGGGCATGTCGATCGACGTGGACGGCGACCGCGCGAGCGCGTTCTCCTCCGGGAGGCTCAAGGGCATCGACGTCACCACGGCCCCTCACCCCGGCTTCGCCACCGACCTGCAGGCGCAGTTCATGGCCATGATGTCCGTGGCCGGCGGAACCAGCATCATCACCGAGACGATATTCGAGAACCGCTTCATGCACGTGCCCGAGCTCACGAGGATGGGCGCACAGATATCCACCGACGGCGGCACTGCGATCATAAAGGGAGTGCCCGGGCTCAAGGGGGCGCCGGTGATGGCCACCGACCTGCGCGCCTCGGCGTCGCTCGTGCTGGCGGGGCTCGCGGCCGAGGGGAACACCGAGGTCCGGAGGATCTATCACCTGGACCGCGGATACGAGCGCATAGAGGAGAAGCTCGCCGCCTGCGGGGCGAGGATCAGGCGCGAGCCGGACGAACAGGCCTAGGCAGAATTGCCATTTCACAACAGTGCGGCATGTGCTAGTATCCTGACCCGAATCCCGGGGGGGCTATGCAGCTGATTCCGCAGATATATCTCAAGGACGGCAGGGTGGCGGTCGCCGGGGGGGGTCGCTCCGCCCTCTTCTCCGAGGACGTCATGGCCACCGCGGCGGCGATGAAGGCCGCGGGAGCGGAAACCCTCCATTTCGTGGACCTCGCGCCCACCACGGTGGGGGCCGCCCCCCACGCGGCGCTGGTCAACAAGGTCATACGCGAGCTCAAGATCGCCGCCTACGTCGACAGCACGTTCAAGACCCCGCAGGCGGTGGAGGCCTACGTGAACGCCGGCGTGGAGTTCGTGGCCCAGGGCTCGATCGCGTACCAGCAGCCGGCGTTCCTCAGGGAGCTCTGCGAGAAGTTCCCGAACAAGATCGGCGCGCACATCGACTGCAAGGGCGGCCACGTCACGATACCCGGCTATGCGGTGGTCACCAATAAGACGCCCATGGACTACGCAGGGCAGTTCCTGGATGCCGGGGTCCGCTACATACTCTACTCGGACACGCGGGCGGACGGCACCATGGGCGACGAGAACTTCAGGAACATGCTCGAGTTCTGCAAAAACGTCACCGCGAGGATCATCTGCACCTCGGAGATATCGAGCCTCTCCGACGTTCAGCGCATAGTCGCCCTCTCCGCGCCGCGCCTGGACGGGATAGTCCTCGGCCGCGCGCTGGCCGAGGACCGCATCGATCTCCGCAGCGCGGTCGTGATGGTGAACGACCTCATCATAGGCAGCGGCAACGAGGAGACCCTCGCAGACATCTAGGAGGCAGCCATGTCAGAGGAATGCATCTTCTGCAAGATCGCCAAGGGAGACATACCGGCCGATAAGATCCTCGAGACCGAAACGCTGCTGGCCTTCAAGGACGTAAACCCGGTGGCCCCCACGCACGTGCTGATCATACCGCGCGAGCACATCTCCACGCTCAACCACGTGAAGAGCGAAAAGTCGGGCATCGCGGGGGAGATGCTCATGGCGGCCAAGGAAGTGGCCCAAAAGACCGGGGTCGCGGAGACCGGCTACCGAACCATCATCAACACCAACCGCCAGGCAGGCCAGGAGATATTCCACCTGCACATGCATGTGATCGGCGGCAGGCCCCTTGAGAAGATGGGGTAATAACCGTGACACGTGACCAGTGACACGTAACCTGTAAAAACTCGAAGTAGATGACTGATATCGTCTCCATCAATCCGGCAACACTCGAGACGGTCGGCAAGGTGCCGATCACGCCCCCCGCAAAGGTCAAGGACCTCGTGGCGAAAGCCAGGGCCGCGCAAAAGGACTGGGCCCGTCTCCCGGTGCGCGAGCGCTGCGATATTCTCGTCGCGGCCGCAAGCTGGCTGGGCGAGAACGCCGACGAGCTCGCCCGCACGATCACGATCGACAACGGAAAGCCGCTCGCAGAGGCCATGGCCCAGGAGGTGCTCCCTGTCATCGAGCTCCTGCGTCAGACCGCGAGGACCGCTCCGAAGGCGGTGCGGGATCTGCGGGTCCCCATCGGCATCATGGGGCTCATGGGCCGCAGCTCAACGGTGGAAAGGAGGCCCTGCGGGGTGGTCGGCATCATCGCCCCGTGGAACTATCCGTTCTCCATAGCGGCCGGTCAGGCCGCGGCCGCGCTCGCCGCCGGCAATGCGGTGGTGCACAAGCCCTCTTCGCACGCGCCGATAGCCGGAGGGATGGTGGGAGCCATGTTCGCCGGAGCGGGGCTGCCGGAGGGGCTCTTCACCACCCTCTCCGGCGACGCGGAGACCGGCCGCGCCGTCATCTCCGCGCGGGTCGACAAGATAGCGTTCACCGGCAGCGCCGCCGTCGGCAGGGAGGCGATGAGGCAGGCAGCAGAGTCCGCCACGCCTCTCCTCCTGGAGCTGGGGGGCAAGGACCCGATGATAGTGCGAGCAGACGCGGACATCGACCTCGCGTCGGACGGCGCGGTCTGGGGCGCATTCACGAATGCGGGCCAGGCCTGCGCCTCGGTCGAGCGGTGCTACGTCCACGAGTCGATCTTCGAGGTGTTCGTCGAGCTGTGCGTGCGCAAGGCGCTCGCCCTCAAGCTCGGCAACGGCATGGACCCGGACGTGGACGTGGGGCCGATGACCACGCTCGCGCAGCTCGAGCACGTGGAGGAGCAGCTGATCGACGCCAGGGCCCGCGGCGCCAACGTACTCTGCGGGGGGGAGAGGGACCGCTCGCGCGTGGGGTTCTTCATGCCCCCCACGGTGATCGCCGGCGTGGACCACTCCTTCCCCATCATGCGCGACGAGACGTTCGGCCCGGTGCTCGCGCTCATGCCGTTCTCGGACGACATGCAGGCGGCGGGCCTGGCGAACGACTCCGCCTACGGCCTCTCCGCCTCGATATGGACCAGGGACAAAAAGGCCGCGCGCAGGATGGCGGCCGTCATCGGCGCCGGCACCGTGATGATAAACGACTGCCTGTCTGCGCACGCGATCGCAGGGGCGCCCTGGGGTGGGGTGAAGCTCTCGGGGTTCGGCCGAAGCCACGGCACGGCCGGCATCGAGGAGTTCACCGCCCCCGTGCACCTGCACGAGTGCCGATCTTCGCGCAAACCGTTCTGGTGGTATCCATACGATATGGGACTCGTCGAAGGACTGTCCTCGCTGGCCCGGCGCATCCCGTGCGGGACTATCTCAAGGCTGGGGGCGATCCCGATACTGGCCAGGCTCCTGCGCCGTACTAGATCATCCCCCTGATCACGCCCATGGCGGTCCCGTTGATCTCGAGAGCGCGCGCCTCGCTCGCGGCCTCGGTGTAGACGCGGAACTCGGGCGCGTTGCCGGAGGGGCGCAGGTGGACGACGTCGCCGCTCTCGAAGGTCATCCTGAGCCCGTCGGTGTAGTCGATGGTCTTGACCGGGCCGAACGGGGGGCCGAATCGATCGTCGATCTTCGGGAGATCGGCCCATGAATCCCCGCTCGCGAGCTCCTTGAGTACCCTGGAGCTGTTCTCGACAGGGAAGTTCTTGATCACGTCGCTGGCGGTGAAGCGCTGCGGGAGATCGGCCACCAGCGCCTCGACCCCCTTGCCCTCCCTCCTGGCCAGCATGACCGCGGCGATTATAGGCAGGAACGCGTCGCGGGTGGGAAGCGCGGCCAGGGCCCTGCCGCCCATATCGATCCCGGTGGCGGTGAGGAATCCGCCGTTTGCCTCGTAGCTCACCGCCCTCGCCGCGCCGCCGCGCACCGCGTCCATCATCGAGGAGATGACATAGGGCGAGCCGATCTTCGTGCGGAAGACGTTTGCGAAGAGTGACGACCTCTCCAGCGCCGTGTTGCAGGAGACCGGCGCTGCGACCGCGTCGGCGCCCAGGAACTTCGCGACCAGTATGCCGAGCACGTCGCCTCGGAGCCACTTTCCGTCGCTCCCTGCGACCAGCGGCCTGTCGGAATCGCCGTCCGTGGAGACGATGGCGTCGAAGCGGCCCTCGCTTCCGACCCTTCTCGCGAACTCTGCGTCCTCCGGGCGAATGGCCTCGGTGTCGACCGGCACGAACCTCTCGGAGCGGCCCAGGGGGGTCACCTCGGCCCCCAGCCCCTCCAGCACGCGCGCCAGCAGGTCGCGGCCCACGGCGGAGTGCTGGTAGAGCGCTATCCGCGAGCCCCGGAGCGCCCCGGGGCCGAAGAAATCGACGTAGCGGCGATAGAACATCTCCTCCGCCTCGCGCGTCGCCTCGGGCAGAGGCTTCACCGCGCCCTCGACGAACGATCCGCCCCCGTCGAAGAGGCGATCGGGGATGTCGACGACCTCCTCCCTGATGGCGGCCTCGTCGTCCTTGAGTATCTCGCCCTCCTGCTTGTTGAACTTGATGCCGTTGCGGTCGTCCGGGATGTGCGAGCCGGTGACCATCACGACCGGCACGCCCATCCGTATCCCGTAATTGGCCGATGCCGGCGACGGAACCTTGCCGAGGTTGGCCACCCTGCAGCCTAGGTAATCCGCCGCCGCAGCGCAGGCTGCCATGATGCGGTCGGTGCTGGGCCGGAGATCGCCGGCGACGGCGACCTGATCGCCCTCCTTGAGATCCCAGCGCTTCATGAGGTACTGCAGAAAACCCATGGTGTACGCGAAGCAGACTCGGTCGGTCATCCGGCTGACAAGGCCCCTGGCCCCGCTGGTCCCGAACTTCACCCCGCTCTGCTGCATGAGATCGCCGATCTTCACCCTGCTCATCTTCCCCTCCGATCCGTTGTCGCCTCCGCCCCCCTGCGGGGGAACTCCGCCCGCTCCGCGAAGCGCTCCCCCTTCTGAGGGAGGGGGCCCTGACGCGAAGCGCGCCGCATTCGGCCGATCGTTCCGAATAAATCCCCTCGCCAGATCTGGAAATGCGTTCCCCAGGACGATCTCCCCGCTGAGCTGCCCGCTCCACATCACTATCGAAGAGTTGCCCCCCGGCGGTCTCAGTGCAAGAGTTGGCAGAAGCGATGCCGGCTTTCCGATCATTTCGGCCTCCTCGCGGTGTCAGGATCATGCGTCTTATAACGCAAATCGGGGCAAGGCAAGGCAAAACTCGTCAGAGGAGCTCTATGCCTGCATCCGCGCAGGTGCGGCGCATCTGGTCGGGCCAGACCGCGGCCTGCACCTCGCCTATGTGGGCCTTTCGGAGGAAGAACATGCAGAGCCTGGACTGGCCGATGCCCCCGCCTATGGAGAGCGGCAGATCTCCGCTCAGGATCCTGCGGTGGTAGGGGGATGTCTCGACGCCCCGGAGGGCCAGCTGGGCCTTGAGAGAGACCTTGTCCACCCTGATGCCCATGGATGAGAGCTCGAACGAGCAGCCGAGCGTCGGGTTCCAGACGATTATGTCGCCGTTTAAGCCCCTGCGGCCGCGGCCGGTCTCGGTCCACCAGTCGTCGTAGTCGGGCGCGCGGCCGTCGTGCGGCCTGCCGTCGGCGAGCGGGTGTCCTATGCCTATCACGAAGACCGCGCCCCTCTGCCTGGCGACCCTCTCCTCGCGATCCTCGGGGGAAAGCGAGGGATAGGCCGCCTCCAGATCCTCCGAGTGCACGAAGTGGATCCGCGGCGGGAGCACCGGCTTGCCGAGTTTGGGCCAGCGGCGGCAGACCATGCGCTCGGTCCCGGCGATCACCGCGTATATCGAGCGCACGACCCCCTTCAGATATTCGAGGCTGCGCTCATCCCTTCTCACTATCTTCTCCCAGTCCCACTGGTCCACGTAGACGGAGTGGAGGCTGTCCAGGCGCTCGTCCGGCCTGATCGCGTTCATGTCCGTGTAGAGCCCCTCGCCCGGCCTCATGCCGTAGTCGGCCAGCGCCGCGCGCTTCCACTTGGCCAGGGACTGCACGATCTCCGCCTCGAGCCCGACGTCCTTTATGTAGAACGATGCCGGACGCTCGATGCCGTTCAGGTAGTCGTTGACCCCGCTCTTTTGCGTGACCGCGATCGGCGCGGAGACGCGCTGCAGCGAGAGGACGCGCGCAAGGCGGTTCTGAAAGAGGTCCTTGACGAATTTTATGGCCACCTCTGTCTCGCGCAGGTGGAGCTTCGGCCTGTAGCCCTCGGGGATTATCAGCCTGTGCCTTCTCGCTTGCGCCGCCCTTGCCATCGTCCCCCCCTTATCGTGAGATGCGCAGATTAGCCGAAATCGCGTGGGCTGCCAATCCCTCGATCTCGCCCAGCCGCGCCGCATCCTCGATCATCCCCCGGGCCGCGGCCGCGTCGTCGATCCGCATCCACGTGCGGACCCTGAGGAAATTGAGCACCGACAGCCCCCCGGTGTGGCGCGAGGTGCCGCCGGTGGGCAGCGTGTGGTTCGGGCCCGCACCGTAGTCTCCGAGGACCTCCGCGGCAGCGGCGCCGATGAACAGGGCGCCATAATTGGAGAGCTTCTCCGCCAATCTTTCGGCATCCTTGACCTGCAGCTCGATATGCTCGGGCGCGATTCGGTCGCACGCCTCGATCGCCCCCTTCATGTCGGAGGCGACGAGGACGAAGCCGTTGGCGAGGGCGCCGCGCGCGGTCTTGGCGGTGGGGAGTCTCTCGAGCTGCCTGTCCATCCTGCGCAGCACATCCTCCGCCAAGGATCGGTCGGTGGTCACGAGGACAGGAATCGCGTCGGGGTCGTGCTCCGCCTGAGCGATGAGGTCCGCGGCCACGACCGCTGGGTCTGCCGACGAGTCGGCCAGCACCACGAGCTCGGACGGGCCGGCCAGCATGTCTATGGCGACAGTGCCTGATACGATCTTCTTGGCGGCTGTCACGTACCTGTTCCCCGGCCCAGCGATGACGTCGCACGCGGGCATGGGGCCCGCGCCGTAGGCCATGGCCGCGATCGCCTGCGCCCCGCCCGCCGCGAGGAGCCCGTCCGCGCCCGAGGCGGCCGCGGCCGCCAGCACCATGGCGGTGGGCTTCGGAGAGGCCACCCACACCTCGGCGACGCCGGCCGCCCTGGCGGTCACCGCCGTCATCAGCACCGAGGATGGAAGCGGGAAGCGGCCGCCCGGCGCGTAGCATCCGGCGCGCGCCACCGGCGCGATCATCTGGCCCGCCGTGCCGCCCGGGATGGGGAACTCGAACGGCTTCAAGCTCTCGCGCTGCGCTGCAGCGAATCTGCGTATCCGATCCGCGACTCGGGCGATGAGCTCCCTGTCGGCCCTCTCCACGCAATCGAGCGAGCGCGCAAGCTCCTCGCGCGAGTAGAACAGCTTGTCCCCCTGCCTCACCTCGCCGAAGCGCTCCGCGCAGCGGCGCAGCGCCTCCTCGCCGCCCGCGCGCACTTCATCGACCACGGCCTGCGCGACCCTCTGCGCCTCTGAGTCCACCGGTTCCCTGCGCGAGAGATTGAGATCGCCCGCATCCATGATCTTCATCAGAACCATATGATCTCCATCCGCGTCATTTTTTCATGGCCGGCTTCGCGTCGCCCGGCCTGCGCGTGAGCTTCCGCGAGCGTCTGTCCAGCACGCGTTCGACCTCCGCGATCTCCACCCCCGACCGCGCCATGGCGACCAGCGCGAAGTAGATGAGGTCCGCCGCCTCCTCTGCGACGCCATCCCCCCTTGCCTCGGCGAGCTCTCCGGCCTCCTCCTTGAGCTTGGAAGCGAGCAGCGCCGGGTCGTCGAAGAGCCTCCTCGTGTAGGAGCCGTCGGGGGCCTTGGTTCTCCTCTCGAACAGCCTGCGCGATAGACTCCGAAGCCCGCCATCGTCGCCCCAGCAGGTCCTGGTGCCCAGGTGGCAGAAGCCCTGCCCGGACTGTCGCACCGTGAAACGGAGCGCGTCGCGGTCGCAGTCGAGGTCTATGCGGATGAGATCCTGCACGTCGCCCGAGCCCTCGCCCTTGATCCACAGGCCGCGCGTTCGTGAGCAATACACCCCGCGGCGCAGGCGGACCGCCTCTCGCAGGCTTTCCGCGTCCGACCAGGCCAGCCCGAGCGCGACCCCCGAATCGTCGGCCACGACCGTTGGCCACAGCCCGTCGGGCCTGTCCGATCTAAGCGGCGAGCTGATAGCGTCCGCGAGATCCATCCTGCCGCTGTAGAGAGCCATTCCGATCTGCGCGTCCGCGCCCATCCGGTCGAGCTTCGCTATCTCGGCGAGGGCCGCAACGCCGCCTGCGATCGTCACCTTCGCTTTCCCCGCCGCCTCCACGACCCTGCGGGCGAGTTCCATGTCCGTTCCGCCCATCCTCCCCTCGCGCTCGACGAAGGTGACGAGGAACCCCCCGACGTGATCCTTCAGCTCCGCGACCCTCTCGATGATGCCCCGGCCGGTCCCCCTCTTCCATCCCTCGACCACCACCTCTCCGGATCGTGCGTCCAGCGCCGCTATCACGCGCTCCCTCGGGAGTCGGCGCAAAAGCTCCGGTGTCGCTGCGGTGCCGATGATCACGCTGCTCGCGCCGGCGTCGAGCCATCCGGCGGCGGCCCCATAGTCCCGTATCCCTCCCCCGACCCTGCACGTGAATCGTCGCACGAGTTCCTCGACGAGCGCCCTGTTCCCGCCGCTGCCCATCGCCGCGTCCAGATCGATGACCGCTATCTCGCCGGCCACGCTGAAGCGCTCGGCTATGGGTATGGGGTCGCCCGCGTCGATCTCGAGCCTCTCCCCTCCCACCAGCTGTACAGTCCGGCCTGCCTGCAGGTCTATCGAAGGTATGATCATCTGCGCACCTCGATTCCCATCGCGGCCAGCTCCGCCTTGAGCGATCCGACGGTGTGCTCCGCGTAGTGGAAGATAGACGCGGCCAGCACCGCGGAGGCGCCGGCGCGCAACGCCTCCGCCATGTGCGATGCGTCGGATGCTCCGCCCGACGCTACGATCGGCACGCCGACCGCGCCCGCCACCGCGGAAATGAGGTCAAGGTCGTATCCGGACCTCGTGCCGTCGCGGTCCCAGGAGGTGAGGAGTATCTCTCCAGCACCGAGCTCCGCCGCCCTCGCCGCCCACTCCACCGCGTCGATCCCGGTCCGCCTCTTCCCCGAGTGAGTCATCACCTCGAAGCCGCCGCCTCCCCGGGCCGAGGCGTCGATCGCGAGGACAGCGCACTGGCTGCCGAAACGATCGGCCATCTCGGCGATGAGCTCAGGGTTTTCCACAGCCGCGGTGTTCACGCCCACCTTGTCCGCGCCGGCTGCGAGCAATGCGAGCGCATCCCCGACGCCCCGCACGCCGCCGCCGACCGTGAGCGGGAGCGAGATCCTCTCCCGGACCGCGGCCACTGTCCCGAGGGCGGTATTCCTGCCCTCCGGCGTGGCGGAGACGTCGAGCATGGTTATCTCGTCCGCGCCCTGGCGCTCGTAGAGCGCCGCCTGCTCAGCCGGGTCGCCCGCGTCCCTGAGCCCCTGGAACCTGATCCCCTTCACCACGCGCCCGTCGCGCACGTCGAGGCAGGGGATTATCCTCACTGTCAGCATCGACTTCCTTTCACCTTTAACCTTTGAACCATCTTTCGATTATTCCCAGCCCGAACTCCCCCGAGAGCTCCGGATGAAACTGGCAGCCGATGACGCTGCCGCGCTCTACGGCCGCGACGAAGCGGCCGCCGTAGTCGGAGGAGGCCACGCACCAGCCCTCCGGCGCAGCGACCAGCCGATACGAGTTCGCGAAATAAACATATCCATCCCTCAAAATCTCAGCCTCAGCCTCTACCTCTATCCGGTTCCATCCCAGCTGCGGCACCCTAACCCCTTTTGGAAAGCGTTCGGCAATGCCCGGAACGATGCAGAGCCCCTCAACGCCGTCGCTCTCCTCGCTCCCCTCGAGCAGCATCTGCATCCCGAGGCAGATCGCCAGCGTGGGCCTTCCGGCCGCGACCCTCTCCCTGAGCGGCTCCACGAGCCTGTCCTCCGTGAGCTTTCGCATCGCGGCCGCGAGCGTCCCCACTCCCGGCAGCACCAGATGTGTCGCGCGCTGCACTTCAGACGGCTCCTCGGTGAGGCTCGCCACCGCGCCGAGCCTTCTCAGGGCCGCGAGGACCGAGGCGAGGTTGGCGCTGCCGGTCCTGACAACGGTCACATCGGAGCGCCCCATCAGAGGACCCCCTTGGTGCTCGGCACCTCCTGTGAGCCGTCCAGGGCCGCCGCCTGCCTGAGGGCGAGCGCCAGCGCCTTGAAGGCGGCCTCGGCCCTGTGATGGTCGTTCATTCCGCGCAGCACGTCCACGTGGATCGCGGCGCGTGCCGACTGGGCGAGCGAGGCGATCGCGTGCTCCGCGTTCTCCGACGCCAGGTCCCCCACTCGATCCGATGAGAGCCCGAGGCGCACGACGGAGAAGGGCCTGCCCGACAGGTCAACCGACGCGCGAGCGAGGGCATCGTCCATGGGCGCGTACGCCCAGCCGAAGCGCGCGATCCCGCGCCTCTCGCCGAGGGCGCGGTCGATCGCCTGGCCCAGCGCCAGCGCGCAGTCCTCGGCCGTGTGGTGGTCGTCGACCCGGAGGTCCCCCTTGCACGAGAGCGCGAGGTCAAAGCGGGCGTGGCGCGCGAGCGCCGCGAGCATATGGTCGAGGAACCCGACGCCTGTGGAGAGTTCTGCCCTGCCGCTGCCGTCGAGGTCGAGCATCAGCTCGATCTCGGTCTCGCCGGTCTTCCTCTTTATCTCGGCCTTCCTTGTCATGGGACCACCTCCTCTATCTGGGAGAGTTTCAAGAACACGCGGGCGGCCCCGGCTCCCGTGAGCGCGGCCCGAGCTGCTTCAGGGTCATCCGACGGAGCGACCACCCCTATCGGAAGCACGCCGGCCGCCCTGGCCGCGCGCATGTCGTCCGGCGTGTCCCCTGCCATCCAGGCGCGCGAGGCCCCGAGAGCAGAGAGCGCCGCCTTCACGGGCACGGGATCGGGCTTCTGCGGTCCATCCTCCATGGCGACCACGGCGGAGAAGAGGCGGTCGATCCCCTCCCTGGCGAGGAAGGCGGCCGCATCGGAGCGCGGCCTGCCGGTGACTATGCCGAGCCTCAACCTGCGGGAGAGTCGCTCGAGCATCCTCGAGTCGACCATGAGCGATTCGTTCTCCTTGAGCCCGCGCCTTTCGCCCGTGCCCTGGTATATCGCCTCGAACCGGCGCCGTACCTCCTCGAACGACGCCTCGATCCCCGACTCCCCGAGCAGCCGCCAGGTCAGCTCCCAGTCGTTTGTCGAGTTGCCTGCCGCCTTTAGCCTCGCGACGTCGGCCGGCGAGGCGGCAGCACCAAACGAGCGGGCTGTCTCCACGATCGAGCGCCTGTACGATTCGGTAACGTCCGCGAGGGTGTCGTCTATGTCGAATATGATCGCCTCGGGGGCGAGCACGGTCTCTATCGCAGAGAGCAGCCTGTCGAAATCCCTCCCGTTCCCCGGCATCGTGATCCTGAGGCTGTCCTCGAGCCGTTCCCTGCCGGGAAACGCCCGCACCGCTATGCCCAGTCCTGCGAGCCCGTCGCGCACCCATGCTGCATCCGGGAATTTCGCCAGCACGAAGTTGGCCTGCGAGGGGAGGACCCGGCCTCCGAGATCCTCGATCGCCCTGCTTATGCGTTTCACCTCCGATCGAACGGTCGAGACGAACTCGCCGACGCTCCTCCGGTGGGAGAGCCTCTCCTCCGCTATGGCCAGCGAAGCGGAGGAGACCGCGTAGGGGTTTCCGGCGGCGCGCATCCAGCCGATCACCTCGGCGGGGCCGGCAGCCCAGCCGACCCTGAGGCCCGCCAGGCCCCACGCCTTGGACAGGGTGCGTATGACGACCGCGTTGGGCAGCTCAAGCGCCGCCCCTGTGAGGTCGCGATCTGCGAACTCCGCGTAGGCAAGGTCCACGACTATGAGGGCGTGCGGGGCTGCGGCGGAAAGCCTCCTCAGATCGTCCTCCGAGACCACGAGCCCCGTCGGGTTGTTCGGGGAGACCACCGCGATCGCCGCGGTGCGCTCGCTGATGCCGGCTATCACATCCTCCACCGGATAGGGCCCCTCCGCCCACGAGAGCCTCGCCACCTCGCCTCCGGCGAGCCTCGCGTAGCGCTCGAACATCTCGAAGGTCGGCTCAGGCAGAATCAGCTCCCTGCCTGGGGCCAGCACCGATTTCAGCGCGCGGTATATCGCGTCGTCGCCTCCTGCGGTGACGATCAAGCGGCCCGGATCGATGCCGATCATAGAGGCTATCCTCTCCTCGAGAGGGCGCGCGTCGGGATAGCGCCTCATCGCCTCTGTGCCCGCGGCAGCTATCCGCTCGATCAGCTCCGCGGGAGGGGCCGCGCCCTCGTTGCCGTCGAGCCACAGGTCGATCGGCGCCCCGTGCCTCGGGACGCTGTAGGCCGTCATCCCGCTCACCGCAGGCGAAGGCATTATGGATCTTCGCTCGCCCATCTTGGCCCCTATGACATTATCTGCGCCAGGCTCATGACCACTATGTCCGAGCCCCCCCTGCGCTTTATCTCCGGTATCAGCCTCGGCAGCTCGGCGCGCGGCACCGCCGCCTTTACCGCGTAGCCTGCCCCTCCGTGCAGCTCCGCCATCGTGGGCTCGCGCATGCACGGCAGTATCTCGATCACCGACTCCAGCCTGTCGGCAGGGACGTTCAGCTCCACCATCACCCTGCCGCGCGCCTCGATGACCGATCGGAGCAGCATGACAAGCTCCTCGATCTCCGCGCGACTGTTCGGATCATCCATGGCGCGGGGGTTCGCGTAGAGCCTCGTGGAGGAGCGCATGATCTCCGCCACCTCCACGAGCTTGTTGGCGCGAAGGGTCTCGCCCGACGCCACGAGGTCGACGATCAGGTCCGCGTCCTCGGGGGGGAATACCTCGGTGGCTCCGTAGGTGCGAACCAGGGTCGCGTCCAGCCGCTCGCGTCCGATCCAGTTCCCCGCCAGCCTCTCGTACTCCGATGCCACCACGAGCCTTCCCCCGGGCAGCCTCCCGCCCTCGAGCAGCTCGGCCGGCGCCGCGGCCACCATGCGCACCGGATCGAGCCCGGTGTCGATGAGCTCCGTGAGCTCAAAGCCCAGCTCCGCCACCCAGTCCGCGCCTGCGAACCCCACGTCGCGCGACCCTGCGCCGAGCATCTCTATGATATTCTGGGGCTTGAGTATCTTAGCTTCGTAGTTGGCGAGAGAGAGCCGCGGCCTGTACCCGCGCTTCGGAAAACGCACGTCGATCCCCGCGTCGGCCAGGAGCGATACTACCCCCTCCTGCATGCGTCCCTTGGGGAGCGCCATCCTGATCTTCGATCTGTCCTTCATCATCATCGCATCCTCCTTGCGACCCATGAGGGACCGCAAACGACGACGCCGGCCCCAGGGCCGGCGTCTTGCGTGCTATCGCTCTGCGCACGAAATCACAAACCGGCTCCTTCAGGAACTGGTCATGTGATAGTGGTTGTCGCGCGCCTTCTTCATCGGGAATCGAGATTGCCCCACAGAAGGTTCCCGTGTCAACTGAAAACCTTTTTTTGTCTTGCAAATCGCCTCCGCATTGACTAGGCGCAGGCGCTTTATTATAAAGCATTAGAGGAGATCGCAGCATGAACTCGAGTCCGGTCGTCCTTTTTCGCCTCTTCGCCCCGATACAGCTGCCGGACAGGCAGCCGTTGCAGAACAGCATCAAGACGGCAGGCGCCCTTGCGCGCACTCCCCTCTCCATCGAAGTCAATCTGCACAGGACGCCCTTCGTTGAGGGCTTCAGGCTGCCTGCGGGCCGATTTGCCTCCCATCCGCTCTTTGCCGAAATACCGTGGCGGAACGATCCCGGCACAAAGGAGAAGACAACGGAGCTCAAAGGCGAGCCCCAGACCGAATTCCCTTATCCATACTATATCGACGACTACGAGGAGGAAGCGGTCTCAGTCAGCGAGAGCGGGGGCGATGAAGAGGATATGGAGGAACTCGAGATCGCAGCCCGGAGAATCGTGCGTTTCCCGCACCCGAACAATTACGGAAGAAACCTTGCCAGGACGCTGGGCAGGAAGCCTTGCCCCCGGCCGCCGTCCCTCAGGGGAGCAGAGCTGCTGGCCAGGTTCATCAGATGATGAAGGGATTCAGAGCAGCTGGGAGCTCATGATGTGGCCCAGCCCCATCACATAGGAAGAGACCTTCCGCTTCTTCACGCCCACGTTGTTCGCAGGCACAGGCACGCCGCCCGAATCGCCGGTGTTTCCCTCCACGGTCCAGATCGACCAGTCGTCCTTGTTCGTAGAGCCGTTCTTCTCTATGGCAAGAAGCATGGTGCTGTGATGGCCGTCAATGCTCACCCAGTCGCCGCGATCGCCCACGCCTATATCCGCCTCCGTGTAATATCCGTCATAGTATGAGAAGTAGCTCTTCAGCGCGTCCACCGAGGTCTTCGAGCCCACGCCCTTGAGCCAGCTGCTCGCGTTCCACGCATAGAATTCACTGCACCACCACTCGTCATGGTCTGCGCCGTAGCGCGTGCCGTTCACGTCCACGGTGCCTAGCGTGCCGACCTTGCCCTCGAGCGCGTCCGAGTGCTGCTTCAGAGCCTTGACGACGATTTTGGTCCTGACGATGCTCTTTTCGGTCGTGCCGTTTGTTGTCGTGTAATACCAGGGCGAGAGAGGCCCCAGAGCGCTGTACGAGGTGCCGGCCCTGCTGAAGAAGCGGACCCTCGCCCTGTAGACCGTGGTCGTGCTCAGCCCGTCGAGGGTGTATTTGGCGTATCTGCTCCCGCCGGAGGTGTAGGCGCTCACGAACACCTTCGACCGGGTCTGCGCGTTCGCCGAATCCCTGAGCCTCGCGTACTCGACGTCAGCGTAGAGATCGCCCTCGACCGCTGCGGCGGCCTGGTCGTTGAGCTTGAAGATCATCTCGAACGAGGTCTCGAAGCTGCGGGATGAGCTCGACGGGTATACAGGCGCCGGCTCGTCCGTGAGGCCGTTGCAGTTGTCGTCAACGCCGTTGAACGCGATCTCGCCCCTCCTCGGATGGATCGAGGCGCTCGAATCGTCGCAGTCGCCGGTCGCCGGCACGTAACCGGCCGGGCAAGTGAGCCGGTTGTTCAGTTCCCTGCCGACGAGATAGGACTTGGAGCCTGCGGCTGCATACCCGTCGCCGTCGACGTCGTCCGCATCCCAGAAGCAGCGGAGCGTATAGGGGCCGTCCGGGACAGCGGGCGGAGATGCTTCCTCTTCAGGCTCAGGTTCAGGCTCAGGTTCAGATTCAGGCTCAGGTTCTGCCGCAGGCTCCTCAGCCGCAGGCAGCGTGACAGAGAGAGTAAAGGATACTGAATCGTTCGGCCACCAGCCCAGGGTGTCGCTGAGCGTTATCGTGATCGGATAGCTGCCCTCGGATCCCTCCGAAGGAGCTCCGCTGATACTCACGACGCTCCCCTGCTTTACGAACGAGAGGCCGTCGGGGAGCGCACCGCTGATGCTCCACGTGTAGAACCCTGTGCCGCCTGCTGCGGCGAACTCCTGCGTGTAAGGCTCCAGCTCGACCGCGCTCGTCTGCACATCGCCTAAGATTACTATCTCCATGGGCTCCGGCTCGACAGCAGGGCTGCCTGTATCGGTATCGTTCGTGCCGAACCCCTCGAACTCGGGCTCCTCGACTACGATGTCCGGAGGCGCTTCGTCCTCAGGCACGATCGACTCATCTGAGCGCTCCTCCCCGGAGCCATCGGAGAGATCGCCAGCCATATCGTCCGGCTGCCCGTCCTGCTGCACGGCGGGACCGGGTGAATCGAACCATTCCTCAGCGTCGCTGCCGCCGGCAGAACAACCGGCGATGAACGCCAAGGCCAGGACCGCTGCCAGAACCGCCACGCATGAGCTGTCAAGTTTTGTCATGGAGATATGTACATGCAAGATGCGGGCCTTTTTGACCGTTTCAGATCGATAATTTATTCTTAAATTTTAACTATTTAGATATCGCTGCGTCCCTGAAAGGACGTCGGATCGAACGATTCGTCGTTTCAAGTCTCCGGATGGGGGACTCACCACCCGAAGATCCCGCGGAAGAACTCTCGCGCGCGACTGCGGCCCTCTTTTTTGCCGAGGTCCGGGATGCGGTCCGAGCCCGGGAGCGCCTCGCCGGACGAGGCCACCGCGTCCCTCTGCCGCCGGCTGAGCCCCCGCCGCGTGACCATGCCGTAGGGCTGCGGCACGAACCTCCGGCCGCCGTCGTTGAGACCGATCGGACCGTCGCGCACCTCTGCGAAGAGGGGATTCAGCCTCGCGCGGCCGTTGGCGTCCACATCCACGTCGAGCTTCAAGAGCCCCTCCACCGCCTCGGGCGCATAGACCTCGGTCTGGAAGACGTTGGCGAACATCTGCGCAACATTGAGCCTGCCGTCGGGCCTCTCCTTGCCCGTGCTGCACGAGTTGAGCACGATCTGGGGCCTCGCGCTCCCGAACACGCCGCCGAGATTCTTGGAAAGAAAATCATAATGGTGATCCACCGAGAGCAACGACACCTTGTGACCGACAGATCTTTCTTCGGCCATGAGAAAACCGGTGCTAGACGAGCGGGCTTCGTCGGGGCTCAAATATCCCATCATCATGTACGAGGGGTCGCCGTGCGCGGTTATCATCACGCTGTCCGGAGCGCCGTATTTTTTCGCAAGGTCCCTGATCGCAAAGTCCAATTCCGGGACCGAACCCACCTCCACGGCCACCACCCGCACGCGCGGGTCGTACTCGAACCTCCGGCCCCAGTGGAACATCCCCGTGCCGTCGAACTGTGCCGTGACGATCATGACCAGCGGTCTGTCCCTCATGTGATCCGGGTCCTTCGCCATATCGACCAGGTGCCTGAGCACCGAGGGATGATAGCGCGCGAAGCGGGTGATGTTGAACTTCTGGTAGAGGCGGAGCGCATCCTCGGACCCGATGGCCGCATCGGCGATCCTCAAGTCCTCTAAGGTCGGGAGATTTGAGGCGGTGATGAAGGGGGAGTACTTTACCAGAAAATCCGCGTCCAGATCGAGATCTCCCCTGAAGAGATCGTACAGCGCAGCATAGCGCCCCTTTGCATCCGGCGCTGACATGGCCTGGTCGATCTGCGAGGCGAGCCCGACGGGAGTGGTCCCCTGACCGTCATGGGGGCGAATGAAGCCGAACCACATCGCCGCGTGTATGCCGGCCAGCTGCTCCTCGGTCATGCCGTTCCCCATCGAGGCTATGGAGCGGACCAGGGCTTCGTACTCGGCATCCGCATAGGGCGTCATTCCAGCAATTGAGTACCAGTAGAGGCCGCTCATCATGTTGACCAGATACGCCTCTTTGAGGCTGCCTGTGCTGTCCTTGTCGCGCGCCTTCGCGAACATGCCTGCGAGCCTCATGAGCCGAAGATTGTGGAAGAGCAATTCGTCTCGTTTGATGCCGACATCGGCCACGATGCGAAGATCTCCGCCCGAGAGCTCGAACACGTCGAGGAGCGCGGTCAGGAAATCGAGCTTGAAACTGTATTCCACGCTGTGACCCAGACCCATTGCATAGTCGATCTTCCGCATGATGTCGTCGACAATGGCGTCCTCACCCTCTTTCATGAGCTCGACCATCTTCGCGCCGAGCGCCCTCATCCTGCCTATGAAGTGCGCGTCCAGCTCCACGCCGTCCGCGAGCAGCCCGTCGTAGACCTTCCACAGCTGCGAGGCGCCCTCGGGCGCGATCTCATGGATCGGCTTGTTCTGGAAGAGATAGGTCTGCCTGCCCAGGATCGGGTCATCCACAACATATGCCATGTCGATCCGGCCGTCGCCGTTCCAGTCCCCTACCTTGAGCGAGACGAACTCCGCGGCGCCGAGGAACGAGGTCTCAAAGCATTCGAGCCTCTGCGCGGGGAGCCCGTCTGCCTGCTCAACATCCATCGGGATGCACGACCTGTTGTCAAAGGACCTTGCGCGCAGCTCGCCCGAACCGTTGTGATATGTGACGAAGAGGCGGTTGAAATTATCTATGCGAGGCGCCGGCACGCCCTCTTCGATCACAAAGCCTATTCCGCTCGAAGTGACGCCTTTGCCGCCCTCGTTCAGTGTGAGATAGTCTGCCAGGACACCCGAGCCCTCCTCCCCTGTCTCGAGCGCCTCCCCGCCCTCGATCTCGCCCTCCTGTATCGTGAGCTCGAAGTGGGCCCTGTCTGTTTCACGCGGGCCCTGTGCGAGCAGAACAGAGGCCTCTTCGCGGTAGAGGGTTTTTATCCTCAAAGCGGTTTCTTCAGGAATTTTGCCAGGTTTGATTATGATACCCATACATCAATATTATCGGCAGCGCGGGCCCTGGAGTTGCCTTGAAGTAAAAGTAAATTAAACCATATAAATTAATATATTAGGTTGATACTACAAAAGTGAAGCTTTACCCACCCGCCAAAAGCCGCAGGGTGAGCACCACGATGCCTATGAGGGAGACTATGAACAGCGCGCCGTAGAATACGCGGGTGACCCACTTGGTGTTGGAGGGGCCGGTGAGGTTGCCCCACTGCCACCAGGGTACGAACTGGTATGGCAGCTCCTCCGGCTCGCCGTCTTTGTCGTACCAGGCCATGCCGCGGCCGCGGCGGTCTTTCAGCATCCGCGCCTTCTTAGCGAGCTGCTGCTCGAGCGGGATGCCGAGCTTTTCAGCGGCCTGGGCCTCCGCCTTCGCGAGCCCGAATCGGCCCTCCGCATCCTTCTGCTGAAACGCGAACTCGCGGCCGCGCGTGGCGGCGAGCGCGAGGTAGAGCAGCTCCTCGCTCGTCATCTTGCCGAGCATCTCCTTTGTGATCTGGCTGCCGGGCATCATGGCGCGGAGCCTCGCGAGCGCCTCGGCGATGATCGAGAAGCGCACGAACTTCTCCACCCTCCCATTTGACAGATGCATGTCGCCGATGAAGATCCCTTTTCCGCCCTTCTGCACCACGCCGCGCATGAAGAGCTGCTTGATGTCGTCGATGAGGGCCTTCTTCGCGACCGTGCGGTCCAGGAAGTTCTGGAAGAACTGCTTCCACTCCGCCTCTGTCTTGGGATTGAAGTGGGGCTTTCCGTCCGCGCTCTCCTGCGCGACCTGTTTGCCCCCCTCGAAGCGGTCGATCACCAGCCTCTCGAACTTCGAGAGCATCTCGTCCAGGCGCTTTCCTGCCGCCCTCTGGTCCAGCCCCTCGGAGAGCTTCATGCTTGCGGCCGCGCGGGCGCCCTCCTTCGCCTCCTTGGCATCGGCCTTCTTGCCCGCCTCCTCTGTCGCCGCCTTGGCGCCCTCCTTTGCGGCGTCCTTGGCGACCTCCTTTGCGACCTCCTTGGCCTGCTCCTGCTGCGCCGCCCTGCCGGCCTCATCGGCCTGCTTCTCGGGGCGGCCCATGAACTGCTCGCGCCGGTCGTCCACCATCCTGCCGTTCAATAGCCTGAAGTGCTGGAACGCCTGCGTGGCGTCGAGCTTCTGCGCGAGCTGCTGGAAGAACGGCGTGCCCTCCTTGATCTCGAACGGCGCGCGCTGGACTGCATCGGCCAGCTCCACCTCCGCCTTCTGGATCTCCTCCATGGGCGCGTTTTTCTGCACCAGGTCCATGAGCTGCTGGTATCTCTGCTCTATCGAGACGTTCGACACGTTCGGGGAACCTCCTGAAACGCTATGATTTCTCTAATCTTTCCGGCGCATTATAGGCCCAAACGCGCACTAGGGCAACACCAATCCCTATGATGATTATCGGGAATCGATCACCCCGAAGTTGCGCTTCATCTACCAGATGTAGACGGAGCGGCTCGGGGTGCTCTTCTCGCTATCCCTCCTCGACTCAGACGCCGTCTCGTCGGGGGCTTTCGTCGGCCGGGTCATATAGGCTGCTGAATCCGGCCTCCCTGCCTGCCGGCAGGCAGGCTC
>JAFGMW010000071.1 GCA_016927275.1 Pseudomonadota bacterium | reverse complement strand
CGATCGCTACTTCCAGATCGTGAAGTGCTTCCGCGATGAGGACCTCCGCGCCGACCGCCAGCCGGAGTTCACGCAGGTCGACGTGGAGGCGTCGTTCATCGACAGGGAGATGCTGCTCGAGATAATGGAGGGGCTCATCGCCTCCGTGTTCAGGGAGATAAAGGGCGTGAGCGCCGCGCTCCCGCTCGAGAGGATGACCTACGAGCACGCGGTCACGCACTTTGGCAGCGACCGGCCTGACCGCAGGATGGGGATGCCGCTGTGCGATCTCACCGGCTCGTTCAAGGACGCCGGTTTCAAGGCATTCGCATCCATCGTCGAGGGCGGCGGCACGGTCCGGGGGCTCAACGCCGGCGCCCTGGAGCTGTCGCGCAAGGAGATCGACGAGCTGGAGTCGGTGGCAAAGGCCAACGGCGCGCGCGGGCTCGCGTGGGTGAAGCTCGCGGGCGGTTCGTGGACAGGAACGGTCGCGAAATTTCTCTCAGACCCGGAGAGGGCGGCGCTCGTTTCTGCAGCGGGCCTCGCCGACGGCGGCACGCTCTTCATGGTCGCCGACTCTCACCGCGACCGAGCCTGCATGGCGCTCGGCGCGGTGAGGCTCGCCCTGGGCCGCAAGTTCTCGCTCATCGACGAATCGAAGATCGACATGTTCTGGGTCGTGGACTTCCCGCTGCTCGAGTGGAGCGGGGACGAGCACCGCCACGTCGCGGTCCATCATCCCTTCACCGCCCCGCACCCGGACGATCTGGCGCTCCTCGACGCCGATCCGGGCAAGGCCCGCTCGCTCGCCTACGACATCGTGGTCAACGGCTCGGAGGTGGGCGGAGGCTCGATCAGGATACACGACGCTGCTACGCAGTCGAAGATATTCGGCATACTCGGGATAAAGCCGGAGGAGGCGGAGCAGAAGTTCGGCTTCCTGCTCGAGGCGCTCTCGTTCGGCGCCCCTCCGCACGGCGGGATCGCGCTCGGCCTCGACAGGCTCATCATGATACTGGCCGGCACCGACTCCATACGGGACGTCATCGCCTTCCCGAAGACCGCCTCTGCTGCGGACCTCATGTCCGACGCCCCCAACCATGTCTCACAGGCTCAGCTCGATGAACTGTGCCTCATGCTCAGAAAATAATTTCAATTGTTGTTTTCGATGGAATCACCGACCTTCGGATAGGCGAGCGCGGTCTTTTGACCGTTGAAGATCACGTCGGAGAACCCGAATCTTAGTGAGTCCGCTGCGCATAGGACTCCGCTGTTCTGGAGCTGGACATGTAGGTGGGGGATCGTGCTCGCTGAGTTGCCGACCTTTGCAATGACCTGACCTCTTTTCACCTTGTCGCCGGCACGCACGAGGATGCTGCCCTGCTTCAAGTGAACAGATGTAGAATGCTCTCCATTTCCATGATTGATGACGACTGTATTTCCTGCGCCTCCGAATGAATTGTCGATTCCGATTTGCGAATCATGAATCCCTTCGACAACCTCAACAACTGTTCCATCGGCCATCGCGAGCACATCTTCTCCGAAAGATGGATAATTCTCTATCTTTTGCGGGTCGCCGAAGTAGAGCGTTCCGCGATCAGAAAGCTTCATGAAGTCATATGCAAAAGCATTTCCGCATCTATTACGCCAGGCCGGCAGATGATGATTGAAGACCTCATATTCGCCGCCCTGCATGACGTGCCACCTGCCGTCAAAAGGCGGCGCATATTTGCCTTTTGCCTTATAGGCGGAGAATGGGATATGTTGCTCCTCCGCACTCAATCCTGACAACAAAAATGTCCCATCCACCTTATCTTTGCGGTTGTAGTGAACGAAAAGGTGATATCGAGTCTTGCCAGTCTCCACTGCGGCGATCCAGCTTCTGTTGCCGTCTCCAGGGCTGTTTCTGGGGAATATGTCCGTCACAGAGATATTGTTCGCCTCCGGCTGAAGGACATCCTTGATCTTGCATACCTGATCAACGGTCAGATCCTTGGCCAGGAATTTATTCAGCTTCTCATCGCATTGGAATATAGACTGCCTGACATAATCAAGAGTCAGGGCCTCAAGACCCCTATCCCTGGCGGAACAGGTAGTGCTGATTGATAAACAAACTGCGCATATGAGCACTGATAAGAATATATTATTCTTCATTCTGGCTCCTGAGAAAACATCATCAACCCGCTACCGATGTGACCGCCACCGCGACGACCTCAGCTGCGACCACTGTGTGCGCGACATTTACATTTTCCACAGTATGATAGTTGCGAGTCTCAACGACATTGCTTGTATTTGCAACATTTGAAGTATTGGCCACATGCTCCGTATTGACAAGGCTCGACGTGTTTGCATATATGCTCGACTCGCTCTCATGCACGCCCTTCGGCTTGTGGCCCTTTGTCAAATCAGTCTTCTTCCGGTGCTTTGTTGAGTTGATAATAATCTGATCCCTGCTGATTCTGGTCCTCCTCTCGGACATTTTATCCGTCCTCCTGGTTAAATCTGGTCTGTTTGTCCCTGGTTTCAGCCTGTATTCATTTTGCATAACTCTGTCTGAGTTGAGAATCAAGCTTTCACGTGTGCGCGTGTTTGAATCCGATCTCATTCCCCGTCTGCGTCTATCGTCGTTAGGGATCGTTTCAGGCCGTCGCTGGTCTGGCCGCGAGCCATGAGTTGACTGCTTGGTATCCAGACGGGGCTGTCTTTTCCGTGCGCTGCCTCCATAACTCCTGCTCCTTTCAAATTCATGACAGTCGTAACAGCGCGAATCTCGGGCGCCTCGTTTCTGATCCTCGTGCACAGCGTGTCGATCGTGCTCATGCCTGCCGGATTCCATGCGCGAAGGGTTCCTCAGACCGCCCATGGTGGCCTTGTTTCTGGAATTGCTGAAACCGCTGGAGCCATGGGATGAAGATTTAGAGCCGCCCTTTAATTTGTCATTGCCGCTAGATTTCTCCTTTCTTCCGCCGCTTGATCTGTCGCGGCTGCCTGCTCTGCCGGTTACACCGCACCTGTCGTGCCCTCCCCTGGCGATTTCATTGCCGTGGGCAAGTATTCTCTCTCCTGCGGAAAGCTCGTTAGTCTTAAGATATTCAAAAAGTGCCCGGTGTCTGTTGAATAGATATCTATTTATATCCTCCGGCGGGCCAAATCGCACCTCATCCATGAACTCCGCATCAAGATAGAGATTTCTGACCATCCTGTATCCCGCAGGCAGATAATTTGGATTGAGGCCCATGATATGTGCGAGATTTTCAGGGGATTGGCGATGGAGCCTCTCAGCAGCTGAATCCATCTCAGCATAGTACCTCACAATCCTCCTATGCGTATTTTCATCCACAAGGACTTTGAAGCTCTCATCCTCAGGGGTCTTCACTTCACTGGAGACAGCAAATCCGCCTTGCGCACTGATCGATACCGTATAGATATTACCCATTAAGCGCCTCCCTGTTTTGACGGCTTTCCGAGCTCATTGGTGTCGTCCCTTTGATCCCTGCGAAGCATTCATTGAACCTCTCAACTGCAAGGAGCCTGTCGTATATCTTGGGTGCCGCTTCACTGCATGCCTTGACAACAGCATCTCTGTTTTTCAGTTTATACAGGTCTCTGCAGGCCTGACACGGATGCACGTATGTGTCCTTGAGTCTGATGCTGCGATCAAAGGACCTCGTGGAATCCAGCACCGCCTGCGGACCTTCAAGGTGTATCCAGCACTTCAATAGATCTTCTCTCTGTCCGTTGACGAGATCAGAGAGTGACATTTTCTTGAGATCGCCCAACACCATTTCAGGCACGTCCTCGACAAGCAGGCCGCAGCACGCAAGCAACTTTTCATCCGGAGTGACAGAGAGGGATGAGATGATGGATTTGCACCCCCTCGCGCGAACATCATTTGTCAGCGAATATTTCTTATGATGCCTTATTCTGATATCATCGCCTCTGTCGATCCAGAGGCCGCAATTGACAATAAGCTTCGAGAACGACCGCCGCAGGTCAGTGAAAACCGATTCAAGCTTATTCCTGTGCCTGGATCCATTGAAGAGCTCGATGTTGATGACCGTAGTCAGCCCGGCCTCACAGGCTGCGACCGCAGCATTCCTGACGTTTCGCATAGGCACGAATTTGAGATGATTGTCGCCTACGCTGAAGTTTATTTCAGCGAGACCCGCTTCTTTGAGCTCAGCTATACTTTTTTTTGCAGCAACAATGTCCGTTGCCCAGTAGGCATTGCTGACGCATCGTGTGATATAACCGCGGCTGCTGGCATGATTGATTGACTCAATGAGCTTTGTTCTTTCTATGAAGCATTCGCCGCCGGTGAAGACTATCACATTAATTTCAGGTATGATTGCAGCCTCGTTGATTATCCTCCTGATGGATTCGAGCGGCAATGATTCGGTCCTTGCGGGTGAGCAACGAAAACAGCAATTTCGGCATGCTGCGGTGCACTTGAATGTGGTTATAAATGATAAGAGGCGAGGCTTTATAAGCGGTCTTGTGTAATGATCATGATCTGGAGGCTTTGTCATAAGGAACCTCACTGCTCATCGGATGAATATGAGGGCGCCCATGAGAACTCTTTTTCTTCGGCAATCTTGGCTTCTGCAATCTTAATCATGAGATTCAAAATCTGGATAATCTTCATATAGTCTTCCATATTCTCTGGGACTTCTGGAATCTGCATGTTGAGCCCGGCGATGTTAAGCAGGAAATCATACTGTCCTTTCACCTGTGCGACGAGGCTGTTGAATCTAGCGTTTAGGCTCACTATGGTCTGTTTGATCTCCTTCAGCTTGTTGCGATATTTGATGATTGCATTCCACCGCCAGCGGATGTTGTCTGCTGCCTGTGTCTTTAGACAGTTCTTTGGGCCCTTCAGACAGTGAGAATATGTCTTCTGAGTGTTGTTGACGATGCCTCTATCGAGATCTTCGCGGAAATAGACTCTTTCTGTCTCTGTCTTATCGACGGGAGGGGCAGAGATGCTAATAGGGCATGCATCTGATGTGACTTTGTACCCCGAATGTGCAGGCGGGATTGACGTCAAGCCGCACGCACCTGCGATGAAATAGCTCACCATTTCCCGAAATGGATTTGCCTTGGCATCGTTGCAGTCCTCTCCGAATCTGTCCTTGAAGGATAGCTTTTTTTTTGCGAATACCTCACCTTTATTTGGACGGCCGCAATAAAAACTGGAGTGCCTCAAGGATTCCCAGCCGGGGTTGAGAAGGGCGCAGATTTCATGCGCATAGAATTTATTGGTCAGGGGATTTACCCCCATTGCTTCAAAGGACCTGCAATAAGTATTCAGGTTGACTCTCTTCTCTCCCATAGTCCCTCCTCAATGTCGGCAAATTGGTGGGCAGTGAGTCCTCAGGGTTGTCTCCATGAGCAATAGCAATATTCGGGCCATGCACGAAACGGCCCTAATGAGGGGGATTTTCATGGGGGTGTTCCTATAGCTGTACAGATATCTGCACGCCTGTATGCATGACAGTGCTCAAATAAGTGAACCGGGATCAGGTGTCTTACGACACGTACTCCAGCGCCTGCCGCTTGTGACGGCGCAGCGCCTTGAGGATGTCCTGCTGGATGATGTGATAGGCCTCGAGCGAAAGGTTCTCGTCGTGGCGCGCCTCCCAGATCAGCTTCTCGCCGCTCTCGCCCGCGAGGTTTATGAACTCCTTCGCGTCCAGCCCGTTGCCGCCGTCTTCATGCTTGAGGTGCTCGCCGTCGCCGACCGGGTCCTGCAGGTGGACGGTCAGGCCGCGCGCGATCACCGTGTCCCTGAGGTTGGCACGGACCTGCTGCTGAGAGGGGTTGGGCCTGAGCGCGCCGTGAGTGACAAAGAGGTGATGGATCTCGCCGCTGATCTCCAGCGGCATACCCATCTGCCGCCCCTTGTGCGCCCTGTGTGAGTCGGTGTGCAGGATGAGTTCGTAATGGCCGTAGTTCGCGTCTATGGAGAGCACGTGCGTCTCCCCGGGCCTCAGCTTCTTGAGCCTTGCCACCAGCCTGCAGATCTCTTTTGCGAATTCGCTGTGCCTCTGCATCTTCTTCATGCCATCCCCCTGTCTTTTGAATCTACCAAGGCTATTAACAGCAATAGATATGCCAGGTGTATGAATTCATGGCGGTTTCTAACATATTGATATATCAGGTATTTGTTATGCGACCGACAGGCCTGCGAAGGCCGGGCAATACAAAATTGAGTCAATTCCTTGACGATTCATAAAAAGATGATGGGAATTTTGACAATAAGGAAAGGATGAAAATCAAAAGGCCGGGTTTGTCTCCCGGCCTTTCATCATCGCGTCTATATATATTATCGGCAGGCGCGACCCAAAAGTTGCTATGGTTCTTCGATTTTGTCAAAAAAAGCGATTTTTGATTTGATGACGCCTGATATGCGCACAATTATTTGATTTTGCCACCCAAAATAACCTGAAATTGCATAAAAATAGGGAAAAATGGCCTCAAAATCTGCCTTTATCCGCATGAATCATGCGATGGTTCGCCTCCGGGCCTTGCCCCATATGGCTGCGCTGGCGATCAGGCATATGATTCCAGCCCCTGAGATCGTGGCCTGCGAGCCATAAGATCTGGCGAGTATTCCCGCGGCCAGGCTGCCGAAGGGGAAGAACCCCATGAAGGTGACGGTGTAGAGGCTCATCATCCTGCCGCGCATGTGATCGCCCGCCTCATTTTGCAGGAGGGTGCCCACGCAGGAGAAGGCGATGGTGAGCGTAAGCCCCATCATGAAGATCGCCGGCAGCGCCGCGATGAAGCTCGATATCAGCCCCAGCAGGATGAGCGTTGCGGAGAAGAGGATCGCCATGCGGGCCGTGAGCGGAAAAAGGCCCTCGGAACTCTTTCGCCTTGCGAGCCAGAGCGCGCCTGCGAGCGAGCCCGCGCCCGAGGCGCCCATCAGCCAGCCGAGTTCCACCGCCCCGCCGTGAAGCACCCTGTCCGCGAACATGGGGAGCAGGGTCGTAAACTGCATGCCTATTCCGGCGAGCAGCGCCACCAGCGCGAGGGACGGGATCGCGTCCGTGATCCTTTTCGCCTCCCTGAGCCCCTCCTTAATAGAGCGCAACATCGGCTCGGTCGTGCGCGCAGGGGAGTGCATCTGACCCCTGCGAACCAGCATGAGCGCGGCTATGAGGGCCAGGAACGTGACCGCGTTGAACGCGAAGCAGACCCCCTCGCCCTTCCACGCCACGATCGCGCCCGCCACCGTGGGCCCGAGCATCCTCGTAAAATGGAACATGGCCGCGACGAGCGAAATGGCGCCCAGCAGGTCGCGCTTCCCCACCAGGTCCATGACGAACGCCTGCCTGATGGGCATCTCGAACGCGTAGACAGAGCCCAGAAAGAATCCGAGCCCGATGACCTGCCACAGCTTGACCGCGCCCGTGAGGGTGAGCCAGGCTAGCAGGATCGCCTGCAGCATGCACAGAGCCTGCATGAACGTGAGCAGGCGCAGCCTGTCGTGCCTGTCGGCGATGTGGCCAGCGGGCAGCCCCAGGAAGATGCACGGCACATGCAGTGCGAAATTGGCGATGCCGAGCCAGAGGGCCGAGCCGGTCATGCGCCAGATGAGCCAGGAGACGGCGAGCATCTGAGACCAGGTCCCGACGATCGAGATGAACTGGCCCCAGAAGAAGAGGGCGAAGTTGCGATGCGCGAGCGCCCTGAACGCTCCGCCGCGCAGCGCTGTGCCGGGTATGGCGGGGGCTGGCGTCGATGTGCTCACAGGTCGTCTTTCCTAGCAACTTTGCATTCCCGAGTCAGCCCATTTGTTGACATAAGGGCGCGGCGGGATTAGGGGAAACGCATTGGCGCCTGTTCTCCGGGCGCCGAATTTTCCCATGCCCATGGACCTCAAAGCGGTGGACAGGGCGATCGGATCCGCCGGCGCCGTGAAGGGCGCCGCGATCCCGGCCCTGCAGAGGGTGCAGGCGGAGCTCGGCTGGCTGCCGCCGGAGGCGATCGTCCGCATATCGGAGAGGATCGGCGTGCCCGCGGCGCAGCTCTACGGCGTAGCCACCTTCTACACCCAGTTCAGGCTCAAGCCGGTAGGAAAACACATCGTCAAGGTCTGCCACGGCACGGCCTGCCATGTCGCAGGGGCGGCCGGGATCTCCGAGGCCCTGGGGGCCGCGCTTGGCCTGAGTGCGGGGACAGGGACGACCGACGACGGATTCTTCACGGTCGAGCGGGTCGCATGCCTGGGCTGCTGCTCGCTCGCGCCGGTCGTGATGATAGGCGACGAGGTCCACGGGAAGCTCACCAGGCCCGGGGCCGAGAAGGTCGCAGCAGAGTTCAGGAAGAAAAAGGCGGGCCGCTGCGGCTGCGAGCGCCCCTCCGCAGGCATCGAGGTTGAGAGGGAGGATCTCGGCGGGAAATCCATAGAGAGGGTGGTCGTGGGCACGGGCAGCTGCGGAAACGCCAGCGGGGCGATGGAGGTGTTTCGCCTCTTCGCAGATGCGTCCGAGCGCCTTGGCCTCGGCTATCAGGCCGCGGAGACAGGCTGCATGGGGATGTGCCACCGCGAGCCGCTGGTCGAGCTCTTCTCCCGCGACGGGAGGCGCACCCTCTACGGCGACGTGGACATCGCCGCCGCCGGGAAGATCATCTCCTGTCACATCGCGAAGGGGACCCCTGTGGCCGATCTCATCGTGGACACGAGCGATCCCGCGAGCGCAGCCCACTCGTTCCTTTCGGGCCAGCGGCGGGTCGTGCTCGAGAACTGCGGCGAGATAGACCCGGAGAGGATCGAGGAGTACGAGGCGCGCGGCGGATACGAGGCCCTGAGGAAGGTCGCCGGCGGGATGACACCTGAGGCGGTGATCGCGGAGATAAAGGCCTCGGGGCTCAGGGGCAGGGGCGGCGCAGGGTTCCCCACCGGCCTCAAGTGGGAGTTCACGAGAAAGGCCAAGGGCGCCGAAAAATACGTGATATGCAACGCGGACGAGGGGGACCCGGGCGCGTTCATGGATCGCTCGGTTCTCGAGAGCGACCCGCACCGCGTGATCGAGGGCATGATCGTCGCCTCCTGCGCGATCGGCGCTTCAAAGGGGTATATCTACTGCAGGGCCGAGTATCCGCTCGCCCTCAAGCGCCTCAGGCTCGCCATCGAGCAGGCGCGAGGCAGGGGATATCTGGGCACGGGGCGAGGCTTCGACATAGAGGTGAAGGAGGGGGCCGGGGCCTTCGTCTGCGGCGAGGAGACCGCGCTCATCGCCTCCATCGAGGGGGGCCGCGGCATGCCCAGGGTTAGGCCGCCGTTCCCCGCTCAGCAGGGTCTCTGGGGCTGCCCCACGTGCATCAACAACGTCGAGACCCTGGCCAACGTGCCGTGGATCATAAGGCACGGCGGCGCCGAGTTCGCCAGGGTGGGGACCGCGACCAGCAAGGGGACCAAGGTCTTCGCTCTTGCGGGCGACGTGGCGCGGGGCGGGCTCGTCGAGGTCCCGATGGGCGTCACGATCCGCGAGGTCGTCGAGGAAATCGGCGGGGGCACGAAGAGCGGCAGGCCCGTGAAGGCGGTGCAGCTCGGCGGCCCCTCCGGCGGCTGCATACCGGCGAGCCTCATGGACACGGTCGTGGACTACGAGGCGGTCACCGCCACGGGTGCCATCATGGGCTCGGGCGGAATGGTGGTGATGGACGAGGGCGCATGCATGGTGGACATCGCCCGCTTCTTCCTCGACTTCACGCAGAGGGAGTCGTGCGGCAAGTGCACCTTCTGCAGGATCGGCACGCGAAGGATGCTGGAGATACTCACGCGGATAACAGAGGGCGAGGGCAGGCCCGGCGACGTGGAGCTGCTCGAGGAGCTGTGCGCCAGGGTCAAGGAGGCCAGCCTCTGCGGCCTCGGGCAGACCGCGCCAAACCCTGTGCAGACCACGATCCGCTACTTCCGGGAGGAGTACGATGCGCACATCTCCGAGGGACGATGTCCGGCAGGCAAGTGCCGCGCCCTTATAGAGTTCTCGATCAACGACCGCTGCATCGGGTGCGGCGCCTGTATAAAGGCGTGCCCGGTGGATGCGATAACCGGGGAGAAGAAAAAACTTCACGTCATCAGCCGGGAGAAGTGCACGCGCTGCGGGGCGTGCAGGCAGGTATGCCCGGTGGATGCCGTGGATGTCAAATGAAGAGGCTGAGGAGCGAAGACAGGATGGTCGTGAAGCTCAACATAGACGGCAGGGAGCTGGAAGCGCGCGAGGGCGAGACCATCCTCGCGGTGGCGGAGCGCGCGGGGATAGAGATCCCCACGCTCTGCCACCAGCCGGAGCTCAAGCCCTTCGCCTCGTGCTTCATCTGCGCGGTCGAGATCGAGGGCCGCCCGAGGCTCGTGCCCTCGTGCGCCACGCTCGCCGAGGACGGGATGGTGGTGAGCACGAGCTCGGCTAGAGTGCGCGAGTCGCGGAAGGTGTGCGTCGAGCTCATCATGTCCGACCACGTGGGCGACTGCAGGGGGCCGTGCCAGGTCGAGTGCCCGGCAGGGATCGACATCCCCGGGTTCATCTCGCTGCTCGCCCACAACGGCGCCGAGGAGGCCATAAGGCTCATAAAGGAGGCCCTGCCGTTCCCCGCGAGCCTCGGCCGGGTCTGCCCCCGCCCCTGCGAGACTCAGTGCAGGCGGGCATGCGAGGATGAGCCGGTCTCGATCTGCTTCCTCAAGCGCTACGTCGCGGACGAGGACCTCTTGGGGCCCTCTCCTTATGTGCCGCCGGTCGGGGCCGCCACGGGCAAGAGGGTGGCGATCGTCGGTGCAGGGCCGGCCGGCCTGTCGGCCGCATTTTATCTCAGGCGCCTGGGGCACGATGCCGTGGTATTCGACTCTCACGAGGAGCCTGGAGGGATGCTTCGCTACGGCATCCCCGCCTACCGACTGCCCCGCGACATCCTCGCGAAGGAGATCGACGTAATAAAAAAGATGGGCGTGGAGATCAGGTGCGGCGCAAGGCTCGGCCGCGATTTCACCGTGGATTCTCTGATGGGGGAGTTCGACGCCCTCTTCCTCGCGATCGGCGCGCAGAGCTCGTCGAACATGGGGGCGGAGGGCGAGGGCGCGGCGCTGCCCGGCATAGATTTCCTGCAGAGGGTGGCCGAGGGGGAGAAGATCGATTTGGGCGACGATGTGATCGTCGTGGGCGGCGGAAACACCGCGATAGATGCGGCCCGCACCTCGCTTCGGCTGGGCGCGAAGAGGGTGACTATCCTCTACCGCCGCACGCGCGACGAGATGCCGGCCGACAGGTTCGAGATCGAGGCCGCGGAGCGGGAAGGGGTCGCCATCCGCTTCCTCGCCGCGCCTGTGCGCATGGCTCATTCAGGCGGAGGGGTCGAGCTCACCTGCGTGGAGATGAAACTCGGCGAGCCGGACGGGTCCGGCAGGCGCAGGCCGGTCCCGCTGCCGGGCTCCGAGTTCACTCTCAACGCCTCGACGGTGATCGCGGCGATCGGCCAGGGCGTGGACGCGGACTGCGTCGAGGACGCAAAGGACGTGAGGCTCACGAAGTGGCGGACCCTCGACATAAACCCGGACACCTTCGAGACCTCGCGCATGGGCGTGTTCGCCGGCGGCGACTGCGCGACCGGCGCCGACATAGCGGTGACCGCAATAGCCGCGGGGAGGAAGGCCGCCACATCCATCGACCAGCATCTCAGGGGAGAGCCTGTGACGGGAGAGCCGCGCGGCTATCTCCACCTCATGGCCGCGCGTCCCGAGGACGCCCCCGAGGAGGTAAAGGAGTTGGTGCGCGAGAGGCCGGCTGACCGTGAGAAGATGCCGGAGCTTCCCGCGAGGATGAGGGTGAAGGGGTTCGACGAGGTGGAGACCGGATTCACGGCCGAGCAGGCGAGGAGGGAGGCGGAGCGTTGCCTCTCCTGCGGGTGCCGCTCCTTCGAGTCGTGCACCCTGCGCAGGCTGGCCGAGGAATACGGCGCGAAGCCGGAGCGGTTCGCCGGCGCGAAGAGGGCGTTCTTCGTGGACGAGAGCCACGAGAAGATAAGGTACGAGTCGCACAAGTGCATCATGTGCGGGTCGTGCGTGCGCGTCTGCTCAGAGGTGAAGGGGCTCGACGCGCTCGGCTTCGTGGGCAGGGGGTTCCCCGCAACGATGAAGCCTGCGCTCGAGAGGCCGTGGGAGCTCTCGAGCTGCGACTCGTGCCTCAAGTGCGTGCCAATGTGCCCCACGGGCGCCATCTCGCTCAAGGTCACTCCCGCGGACGAGGTCCGCGCGCGCTTTGCGCTGGGGACCGACGCATCCAAGGACATAACCGGAGAGACAAAGGAGACCGCATGACCAAGACATTCGATCACCTCTTCATACTGGGGAGGCCGGCGGCGGGCAAGTCGGAGTTCATGGACTTCATGAAGAAGATCACGGACGAGGAGAGGGCCGATCGCTTCCACATCGGCCGGTTCGTGGAGCTGGACGACTTCGTCTGGCTCTGGGAGAAGTTCCGCGAGGACGACATATGGGAGAAGGTACTGGGCAAGAGGCTCTACTCCTCGCGCTACGAGGGGCAGTACAACATGGAGGACGCGCGCCTGTTCGACTTCCTCGTCGAGAAGCTCAACCGCGAGGTGATGGAGAAATACCTCCCGCGCGAGGAGTTCTACGTGGGCAACACGCTCTTCATAGAGTTCGCGCGCGGCGGCGAGAAGCCCTACGCGGAGGCCCTCGCCGGGTTCGACCGCAGTGTCCTCGACCGCGCCGCCATCCTTCGCATCGAGGTGTCGCGCGAGGAGAGCTTCCGCCGCAACGAGGCGCGCTACCGGGAGAAGCTCAAGCACACGGTGCTCGCCCACAAATGCCCCGAGCCGAACATGCTGCGCTTCTACAGCGACGACGACTGGCCGGCGCTCACCCGGGGAAAGGTCTCGGGCGCCATCGCGGTGAACGGTGTGGATGTGCCGTTCGTGACCATGAACAACGAGCCGGAGTCGGTCGATCCGAAGGTCCTTGGGCCGCGCTACGGCGACGCCCTGGCCATGCTGTGGGGGATATACTCGGGCGGGGCGGAGATCGTGGCATGATCTTCGGCGCTCACTCGTACCTGAGCGCCTCCACCGGGTCCAGCAGAGAGGCCTTTCTGGCAGGCCACATGCCGAAGAAGAGCCCCACGGACACCGAGAAGATCGTAGCGAGCGCGACCGAGAACAGGGTCACCCTAACCGCCCAGCCGGCGAAGAGAGAGAGGGCCGCCGCAGCGATGCTGCCTGTGAGCACCCCGAGCAATCCGCCGCCGAGGCTCATGACGGTGGATTCGATCAGGAACTGGGCCATGATGTCGATCCTGCGCGCGCCTATCGCCTTTCTGAGCCCTATCTCGCGCGTGCGCTCGGTGACCGACACCAGCATGATGTTCATGATGCCTATGCCGCCGACCAGGAGTGATATGGCGGCGATTATACCCAGCAGGGTGCTCATCGTCTGCATCGTGCCGCTGAGCATCTCCTGGATCTCGCTCATGTTGCGTATGTGGAACGCGTCGGTGTCCTGAAACAGCCTGTGCCGTTTTTTTATGATCTCCTCGATGCGCTGCTGCGCCGGCCACACCGACTCCGAGTCCGTGACCTCGACGTACATTGTGTCCAGGTAGTCCTTGCCCAGAAGCCGGTACATCGCCGTGGTCACCGGAACCATGATGACGTCGTCCTGGTCGCGCGGCCCCATGGACCCCTTTTCCGGCGCGATCCCGATGACCCTGAAATTTATCCGGTTGAGCTTGATGGTGGCGCCTATGGGGTTCTCGTTTCCGAACAGCTTGTCCTGTATCGTGGCGCCGATTATCGCCACCTTCGCGCGCTGCGCCATCTCCGCCTCGGTGAACCACCTGCCGTCCGTCGGCAGGCTGGCCCTTATCTCGCCGTAGTCGTACCCGACGCCGTCGATCCTGGTGTTCCAGTTCCTGTTCTGGTAGACCGCCTGGGCGTTGCCGCTCACCGTCCCCGTGACCTTTCGGACGATGGGCTTGAGCGACTCGATCGCCTCTACGTCCTGAGGGGTGAACCTCGTCACCGTGCCGACGCCGCTCTGGATCCCTCGAATTTTCGACGATCCGCCCTGAACGCTGAGCAGGTTGGACCCCAGGCTCTTCAGCCTGTCCGCGATCGACTCCCGGGCTCCCGATCCGAGCGCCATCATCGCTATCACCGCCGCGACGCCGACGAGTATGCCGAGCGTGGAGAGGAGGGATCGGGCCCGGTTCGAGAGTATGGTGTTCATCGCCTGCCTGAAGTGGCCGGCGACCTCGGCGCGGTTCAGGGTCGATCTCTTCGCGATCAGGATCTCGTCGATGGCACGCGGTTTTTCGACCGACGGTGCGACCGCGCCTTTCCTTTCGTCCGATACGATCCTCCCGTCGCGCATGGTGATGATTCGCCAGGCATGCGCGGCGATCTCGGGCTCGTGCGTGACCATGATGACGGTCTTGCCCTGTTCGTTGAGCCCCTTCAGCGCGCGCATGATCTCCTGCCCGCTCTTCGTGTCCAGGTTTCCGGTGGGCTCGTCCGCGAATATTATCGGCGGCTCGTTGACCAGCGCGCGGGCGATGGCGACCCTCTGCTGCTGGCCTCCTGAGAGCTCGTTGGGCCGGTGTGACGCCCTGTCTGCAAGCCCCACCGCGGCGAGCCTCTGCATGACGTCGACCGGGGCGCCTCCGGCATCGCCGCCGTAGAGGGTGGGCAGCAGGACGTTGTCGGCCGCGCTGAACCTGCGCAGCAGATGAAACTGCTGAAACACGAAACCGGCCATCCTGTTGCGCAGGTTGGCCAGCTCGTTGTCCGAGAGGACGGAGGTGTCCCTTCCGAAGATGGTGTAGCTGCCGTCGTCGGGGCGGTCGAGGAATCCCAGGATGTGCAGCAGCGTCGATTTGCCCGAGCCCGACGCACCCATTATCGCGACGAACTCACCTTCCTCGATGGTCAGGGAGACGCCGTCGAGGGCCCTGACCTCGAGCTCGTCGTTGCAATACGTCTTGGATATGCGTTCAAGCCTGATCATTTTTCCGGCTGTTTTTCCTTTGGCCTCGCGAACGAAGGCATGAAGGGGGAGCTCGAGTTCTTCTTTTTCTTGAGCGCGGTCTGTGACCGCTTCGGCGTGAAGATCGTGTCTTCGTCGGACAGGCCCGATATTATCTCGACGAACCCGTTCTGCTCTATCCCCGTCGCGACCTCGACCGTTTTCATGTGGTCATCCCCCCGGACCCTGGCCTTGACGAAGGAGCTGTTTCCCTCGCGCTCGACCGCTTCCGACGGGACCATCAGCGCGCCCTTCGCCTCGCGGACGGCGATCTCCACGTTGGCGCTCATGCCGGACCGGAAGATCTCGGGCGTCTCCTCCGGCAGGATGTCCACCTTGTAGATGGTCACGTTGCTCACCACCTCCGATTCGTAAGAGATGTGGTCCACCACAGCGCCTATTTTTATCTCGGGGTACGCGTCCAGGCCTACGGTCGCCCTCTGGCCGACCTTCAGCTCACCTATGTCGGTCTCGTCCACGTCCGCCTTCACGATGAGGCGGTCGGAGAGGACCAGCACCGCGTCGGCGGTTGATACGGTCTGGCCGGGCTCGACGCTGCGCACGATCACCTCCCCGTCGATCGGGGCGATCAGCGGGGTCTCCTTGTACGCATTCTGCCAGTACCTGTGCTCATCCTCCCCCCGCATCCTTGCCGCGTCGATCAGCGTGGCGCGGTCGGTCGAGCTCATCATGGCCAGCACGTCGCCCAGCTTTACCTGCTGCCCCTCGGTGACGAGTATCTTCTCGATTCGGCCGCCGATCGGCGGCTTTATCTCGAGGCGGTTCTGCGGCTTTACGGTCCCGACCGTCGAAACGGTGCGCATCATGTCCCCGCGCGCCGGCTTTACGGGCACAAGCTCCTCTCCGGAGCCGTCGGTCGAGACCAGCCTTATTATCAGAAACAGCGCCGCGATCATCGCGCAGGCGACGGCGATCGTTATCCCGGTCTTCCTATTCATCATCCAGAGCCTCCCCCCTGGCCTTGATCCATGCAGCCTCGGCGATGAGCATCGCCGCCTGGGCGGCGACATAGGACTTCTGGGACCTGACGTAGTTGTCCTCGATGATGATCCAGTTGTCAAAGATGAGGAGGCCGTTGGCGTACTGGGCCCTCGCCACCTTCGCGCGGGTCTCGTCGGCCTTCAGAAATTTTTCCTGCACCGAACAGAGCTCCACCGCGTCGTCGAGCTCCTGCCACGCGCTCTCGAGCCCGGAGAGGACCGTGTCATATTCGCTCCTCTCGAGCGACGCTGCCTCGCTCAGCCTGGCCCCGGCCCTCTTGTAGTTGGCGACGTTCTGTCCCCCCTCGAATATCGGCAGCGAGGCCTTGACGTTCACCGTCCATCCGTCGTCGCTCTGGAACCCCCCGAATCCGACCTTGCCCGCCTCGGCGCTAAGATCGAATCTTGGAAAGAATTCGGCCTTGGCCGAGCCCAGCCCGTACCCGGCCGCCCTCTTCTCGGATGCCAGGGCCATTACCGAGGGGTGCCTCTCCGCGACCGTCCTGAGATCCGGTCTTTGTCTCTCCTTATCCTGGAGCTCGAATTTCCCCTTGACCGTCACGGGGGTGTCCTTCTCCCAGCCGAGCTCTTTGCGGAGGGCGTATTGCGCCGAGGAGTTGTCGCGCCTCGCCTTGCGCAGGTCGTACCGGGCCTGCGCAAGGTCCGCCTCGGCGAGCTGGAGGGCGCCAAGGTGCTCCCGGCCCGATTCGTACTTGAGCTTTATCATCTCCAGGTTCTGTTTTCTCCTCTCGATGATCCCCTCGGTTATGGGGACCAGCGACTGCGCCCTCATCAGGTCCACGAAGGCGCGCCTGAGGTTGTAGCGTATCTCGGAAGATGCCTTGGTATAGGAGTGCCTCGACGCGGTCAGGCCCTCGTTCGCCGACTTGAATTCGTTGTATGTCTTGAAGCCGTCAAAGAGGAGCTGGTCGCCGGATGCGGAATACGTGTTGTTGTCCCGCGTCTCTCCGCCCGAGAGGGAGCCCGCCTTGCCCGCACCTGCCTGCGCGCTGATCTGCGGGAGCATCTTCCCCGCTGCCATCCGCTTTTCGGCCCTCCTCTGCTCGATCTGCCGCGAGGAGGCGGCCAGCTGGGGGTTGAGCTTAGCGGCCTCCCTCAGGCAGTCGGACCAGCTGAGCGCGACGGTCTCGGCGGCCGGTGAAGAGATGCCCGCAAGGAAGAACAATAAGGCCGCAGTTGTTGTGAGCGTCTTTTTCATCCGAATCGAGTGGACCGTTTCTGGCGCTTGCGGGACTATGCGGGCTTCTCCCCTGCGGCAGCGTCCGACCTGGCATGCCTCTCCACGATCGTCCTGTAGGCAAGGAACAGTATCGCCAGTATGATGAGGCCGGCGCCGGCCAGCTCGTGCGTGCCGGGATATCTCTCGCCGTAGAGGATCGCTAGCAGGTAGGTGGCGATCACGCCCGCGATTATGCTCGAGGCGCGGTTGGCCGGCACGGTGAAGGTGTTCTCGCGGCAGTCGAGGTATATGAGGCTGCCGAAGAGGCCGGTGCCGTAGGAGAATACGCCCAGCAGGAATATGAACGCGAAGTAGCCCTGCCACGGTATCACCGCGAACCCCCGCCACAGCTCGGACAGGATTTCGGCCGAGCCGGTCCTGGACCCGTAGAGGGCCGCCACGAACAGGCCGAGGAGGAGGAGGGGGTTTGCCACGAGCTGCTCCTCGGCGAAGTAGCGCTTGCGCTCCTCCGCGTCGGTGCTCTTGGCGTAGTTGCTCATGATGAAGAGGCGGAAGAAATATCCCGCGAGATACAGCGCGATGTCGACCGCCGCGACCAGCGTCATGGCGGTTCCGGCCTTGCCTGAGAACGCCACGACGAGCGCGGCCACCGAGAGCGCGGCCGCCACCCACGAGGGCCAGTATATGCGGCGCTTCCTCCTGCGGGCCGCCATGTCCACGATGGGGGCCATGATGAGCACCCCTCCCCGCATGAGCAGCATGGCGAAGACGATCGATATGCCGCTGAAGGTGTAGGCTAGCGTCGTGGTGATGATCTGGCCCGCCGTGCAGATGCCGGAGAGGAAGGTGAACCACTGGGGCCTTGGAATATTCAGGCCGAGGATCCTCGTGTGCGTGCAGTGCTTCCACCAGCGCATGGCGGTGATGAATGCGTACATGGCCACGAAGCTGCCCAGCACCGCGATCGGCTGGATCTCGAACCCTGTGAGACCCTTTCCGCCCAGGCCGCAGCACAGCCCCTTGGTGACCATCTTGGTCATCATGGAGTAGGGGACGTAAGACGCGAAGTAGCCGAAGCAGAGGGCGGCGATTCCGAAACCGGCCAGCCTCTTGGCTAATGAGCCCTCTTCAGGCATGGTGCCTCCCAAAACCTTCGTGACTGGTGACTAGTAACTGGCGTGATCACACAGCAATGCCGGCCGTTACAGCCAGTCACTGGTCACTGCTTTATTCCAGCCCCGGGACTATATACGTCCTGTAGAACGATATCCCGCCCGGCACGACCTCCTGCACGGTCTTGTTCAGCTCCTTGAGTGCGGCGCGCACCCCGTCGTAGTCGGAGTCCGAGGTCTGCACGAGGCCTGTCATATTGTAGAGGTCGAAGAGGGTCTTTCGTCCCTCGGGGGTGCGGGAGAAGTCGGAGAGGGCCGAGACGAGCTTCTGCTTCACCCCGTCAGGGATGTCATAACGCGTGGCTATGGGGCCGTTGGGTATCTCGTCCGTGAGCGCTATGATCTTGAGCTTCGAGATGACGTCCGGGTGGTCCTCGGCGATCTCGGTGCGCGCGTCGCGCATGAGCCCCCCCGCAGAGGGCTGGGAGTGGAAGGTGGCCGCTGCGTCCACCTCGCCGTCGTAGAGCATCTGCACCGCGTTTTTGTGGCCCTTTGCGAAGACGATCCTGCCGGGGGTGACCGAGTGCTCCTTCAGGAGCTTCATGGGGTAGATGTAACCGCCCGCCGAGTAGGGGTCTGCGAAGGCTACGCGCTTTCCCTGGAGGTCTGCGACCGTCTCTATGCCGCTCCCCACCTGTGCGAGGATCTCGCCCCTGTAGGAGCTGTACACGTCGCCGTACAGGTACTTGAGGTGAGCCTCGGCCTTTGTCCAGTCGTGCGCGAGCACGTAGCCCAGGGTGTTCATGAAGGCGGCGTCCGCCTTGCGCTGGCCCAGGGCCTTTATGATGGTGATGAAATCGTTGGCGTGGACCGCTTCCACCGCGAGGCCTGTGCGCCCCTCCACGAATTTCTCTATCGCCTCAGCCCCTGCCTTGAAGGCCTCCTCGCCCTTGAGCGGCATGAAATAGAGCCTGACCGGATTGGCCTCGCTGCCGATCTCGCCCTTGCGGCCTGTGCAGGCGGTGAAGGCAGAGACGAGCAGCAAGGCGGTCACGAAGAAGGCAAATTCCCTGCGCATATTGACCCCCTTTTTTAGATTTGAACCCAAGGCTATCATGCGATATGGCCTTTGCAATGAATTTTGGCCGGTCCATATCGTGCGGGGCTCCCTTTCGGCTGGGGGCCGCCCTGTTTGCGCTCATGGGCGTGCTCGCCCTGTGCCAGCAGGCCATGGCGGCGGCGGGCAGCGGGCCGGCGAGGCTCGCCCTCGGAGACGACTACACCTTCGTCGTGCTGAGCGACAGTCGCTCCGGCGACCGGGTCTATGCCAAGGTCGTGGACCAGGCGGCAAGGCGCGCCCCCCGGTTCGTGGTCCATGTGGGCGACGTGCTGCCGACCATGGGCGACAAGAAGCAGTGGGAGAGGTTTCAGTCCATCTCCGAGCCTCTGAGGGTCCCGTTCTACATCGCGCCCGGGAACCACGACATGGAGGACGCCCGCACCAAGGCGCTGTGGAAGGGGCTCGTGGACCTCCCGGGCAACGAGACTTACTACAGCTTCACAGCGGGTGACGATTTGTTCGTGGTGCTTTCCAGCCACGAACCAAATTATCGCTGGAGGATCGACAGGAGGCAGCTCGAGTGGCTGAAGAGGACGCTGGATCCGCAGCGCTACGAGCATCAGTTCGTCTTCGTGCATCATCCGATGTTTTTGTGGAAGGGCGCATTTCATGAGAACGAATCGCTGGATCGCTATCCCCATGAGCGCGACGACCTGCACCACGTCTTTGTTGATAAACAGGTGGACATCGTATTCCACGGGCACGAGCATGGCTACAGGCGCATGGACAAAGACGGCGTGCGGTACATGATTGCTGCCGGCGCCGGGTCTCCGCTGTACAACAGGGCGAGCTTTCACCACTTCGTGCTGCTCAAGGTGGCCGGTCCCCTCGTCGAGGTCAAGGTCATTGACAAGGAGGGCGTGCTGAGGGACGAGTTCATGATCATGAAAAGCTCAAAGGTGAAAGGTGAAAGGTGAAAGCAGGATCATAGGGCCCTTGGTTGCGGTCGCGCTGCTCTGTCTTGCGGGGGAGGCGATGGCGTGGGAGTGCGTGCCCGGCAACTATCAGGGAAAGACATGGTCGGTGACGAAGGAACTCAACGGCCTGGACGCTACGCTGACCGTCTCAAGGGACAAGGGGATGTGCAGGATGAAGTTCACCACGCAGGACGGCAGCATGAACGAGGTGTGGGACATGGGGGACAACAGGATCCGGCAGCTGGAGTATCGCAGTGACGGCAAAAAGGCCCGCGAATACGGAGCCACGCTGGAGGTGAGGGACGGCGTCGAGGGTTATTACATAGACTGCGCCGAGAAGGGCTGCGATGCGGGCGCCGACAGCCGCTACTTCTGGCGCATACAGACGCCGGGAAAGAAGATCATATACAGCGTCTGGGGTGTCGCTCCCGAGAAGCAGTCTGATCCTGCAGAGAAGGCGAAGAAGAGGCACGAGTATACTTTCACACCAGTCAAACAACCGCCAGTCACCAGTCACTAGTCACCAGTCACGGTCAATAT
>JAFGMW010000070.1 GCA_016927275.1 Pseudomonadota bacterium | reverse complement strand
TCTCGGTGACAGGGACCTTGATGCCGAACTGCGCGGAGATACCCGTCCTCGGCACAGGCGCTAATGGCTCTGTCGATAGAGCTGAATGCTCAGGATCTGCAGCATCCGCTGCCTCCACCGCGTCCTCATCCACATCGGCGGAGAAGAGCCTCATAAAGCCGGCTGTAACGAACTCAGGCACGTATCTCAGCGGACCGGGGAGCCCCTCGCTGGACGGATACAAGCAGACCTGGCCTTTAATTGTTTCACCCCCTGTTTGCACTTGCGTCTCGTTGCATCTGAGCGCTCCCTCATCAGGCTCTGTCCCCTCGGGATAGAAGCTCTTACAGAAAGGCTGTCCCTGAATAGGTACGCAGTTGTTGTCGCCCATAATATATATCTCCCCAATATATTTTCGGCTGGATACCCCCTGTGAGTTGCTTATGGGCGGGAAAAAATAAAAATTAAAATTACCTTATTTATTAATATATTAAATCTTAAACCTAAACCATTAAATCATACATTAAGAATGAATCATAATGGCCTGTTTTAAAAGGGGGATCGCCATGGTACCCGATCGCCCTCTCCCTCGCCTGCCCAGAAGGCAGGCATAGCTGCATGGCGGGCAGGCTGCCCTCCCCCATCAAGGGGGAGGGAATAGTTTCGTGCATCGCTGCATTCAGAGAGAGGCAAAGAGGCGGGATGCGAGTTTGCGGTGGGAGCGGCAGCCGATCTTTCGCATGGACGGGGGCTTATCCGGCCTCGGGAAGCGCTGCTTGAAGGCCTCGATGCGCTCGAGGGCCCGGGCGACTGTCTGCATGCCGATCCAGCCCTCGCCCACCGCGCGCCTCATCCCCTCGAGCGCCGCGCGCTGCTCGTCAGGCCGGCTGCAGACCATGACCATGTCGGCGCCTGCGGCTATCGCCTTCCAGCCCGCCTCGTACGAAGTGTAGCGGTCGGAGATCCCCTTCATGACGAGGTCGTCGGTGATGACGAGGCCGGAAAAGCCCATCTCCCCTCGCAGGATGCGGGTTATGATCGGGGCGGAGACAGAGGCGGGCTCCGTGGGGTCCAGGTTCGGGGTGAGGATGTGGCCGATCATCACCGAGCCTACCCCCGCCTCGATAGCGCGCTTAAACGGCACGAACTCGCACGCGTCGAACCGCCCCCTGGTCGAGGGGATGAGGGGCAGCCCCATGTGCGAGTCCACGTCGGTGTCGCCGTGGCCCGGGAAATGTTTGGCGCAGGCCGCCACCCCCTCCGACTGCATCCCCTCGATGAACGCTGCGCAGAGCTCGCCGACGATATCTGCGTCCTTTGATATGGCGCGGTCGCCTATGACAGGGTTCGCGGGGTTCGTGGCAACGTCCGCCACAGGGGCGAAATCGACGTCAACTCCCACCGCGGCGAGCTCCCGGCCAAGCATCGCCCCCAGCTCCTTCGCGAGCCCCGGCCCCGCGTCGCCCGCCCTGCCCAGCGCCGCCATGGGCGGGAGAGAGGTGAACGGCGCGGAAAGGCGCGCGACCCTGCCCCCCTCCTGGTCCACGCCCACGATGAGCGGCCCCGTCGCCGCATCCCTGAGGTCGGCTATGAACCGGGCGATCTGTTTCGGGGACTCGCAGTTGCGCTCGAAGAGGATCACCCCTCCGGCTCCGGTCTCCTTGAGGAAGAGGCGGTGCTCTGAGGTAACTTTTTTGCCCTCGAGGCCCACCATCAGCATGCGGCCCACCGTGGTCATCCTCGCTCCTTATGCGGCGAATCGCCCTTGCCCCTGCGCGGGCTTTCAATTACAATGCGCGGGCGTTTCGTTCGGCAGATAATTACGAATAGCAGAAAATCATGTCAAAGGCACGCACAAGAACGGCCGCGGTCGCGGCCATTTTCGTCGCACTGCTCACGGCAGGCGCGGCACGGGCGCAGGTCGACCTGTCGCGGGCGCTGGCCGATCCGGGGCTGAACCCTGCGCGCACCTCGATCGTGGTGGCCGACGCCTCCACCGGCAAGGTGCTGGCCGCCCACATGCCCGACCTCGCCCTCAACCCCGCCTCCTGCGCCAAGCTCGCCACGTCGCTGGCCGCGCTCGAGGTCCTGGGGCCGGGCCACAAGTTCAGGACCGTGTTCGCCTCGGACGGCCCCCCGCGGCACGGCCGCATCGGGACCCTCTACGTGAGGGGCGACGGCGACCCCTCGCTCATCAACGAGGAGCTGGCCGCGCTCGGCTCCCGGCTTTACGCCCACGGCATCAGGGCGATCGACGGCGGCATCGTGATCGACAACGGCTACTTCGACTCGTTCTATTTCCCGCGCAAGGGGGGCAACGACGGCCGCGCCTACACCGCGAAGATCTCAGCGGTTGCGGTCAACTTCAACAGCATCGGCGTGAAGGTCGCTCCCGGAAGACCCGGCGGGCAGGCGGTGGCGAGCCTCGATCCGCCGCTTGCGGAGTTCCGGCTGATCAACAAGGTGCGCACCGGCGGGAAGACGAACATCCACATAAGCGGGGCCGGCGGGGGCGACGGCCGCACGATCACCGTGAGCGGCACGATCTCGCCGCGCGCGGGCGAGGGCACGTTCTGGCGCTCGGTCGACGACCCGGTGGCGTATGCGGGCGCGGTGATCGCCCACCAGTTCCGCGCTCAGGGCATAGAGGTCGCAGGCCCCGTGAGATACGGGACCATGCCGCCGAACGCGCACTTCATCGCGGAGCAGTTCTCGCGGCCCCTCTCCGAGATCGTCTACGACATGAACAAGCTCTCCACCAACTTCGTGGCAGAGCAGATAACCAAGCACCTGGGTGCTGCGCGCTTCGGACCCCCCGGCTCCACGGAGAAGGGGGTGGCCGCGATAGAGGAGCACCTGGCCTCGATCGGGGTGCCCAGGGGATCGGCCACGCTGGAGAACGGATCGGGGCTCTCAGCGATGAGCCGCATCTCCTCGTCGCAGCTGGTGCGCATACTCGTCTCCGCCTACAGGGACCC
>JAFGMW010000069.1 GCA_016927275.1 Pseudomonadota bacterium | reverse complement strand
GGCCCTGTCAGAGAAAAAAACGTCCGCAGGCCCCTGATCATAGAAAGCTCAGGGTCATCATCACGGTGAGCGCGATCACCCCCACCACCGTGACCCATGCGACAGAGTTCCAGATGCGGCCGTTTGTGAACTCCCCCATCACGTCGCTGCGGTTGGCCAGCACGATCATGAAGATGAGGATGAAGGGCAGCACCACGCCGTTTACCACCTGCGAGAGCACCATCATGCGGAAGAGCGGGAATCCGGGTATGAGCACCACCCCCATGCCGATGAGGATAGTGGCGGTGAATAGGCCGTAGAACTGCGGCGCCTCGGAGAAGCTCTTGTTGATGCCGGCCTCGAAGCCGAGCCCCTCGCAGACGTAGTAGGCCACCGCCAGCGGCAGCACGCAGGCGGCGAAGATCGAGGCGTTGAACAGGCCGAAGGCGAAGAGCCACGAGCAGTACCGGCCGGCCAGCGGCTCGAGCGCGAGCGCCGCGTCGGCCGCGTCCACAACGCGGATCCCGGCCGGATACAGGGTGGCGGCGCAGGCCACTATTATGAAGAAGACCACCACGCCGGCCATGATGCAGCCGATCACCGCGTCCCAGCGCGAGTGACGGAACTGCTCCGCGGTCACCCCCTTCTCCACTATCGATGCCTGCAGGAAGAAGAGCTGCCAGGGCGCGATGGTCGTCCCTATGACGCCTATCAGCATGTAGAGGTACGGCATGTCGAATCGTATCCTGGGGGTCACCATGGCCATGCCGACCTCGCCCCAGCCCGGCCCGGCGAGAAAACCGGAGACTATGTACGAGAGGTAGAAGACGCACGCGACGAGGAAGACCTTCTCGACCAACTTGTAGGTCCCCTTGACCACGAGCAGCCACACGAGCAACGCGGCGATCGGGACGCTTATGTACTTGGAGACGCCGAAGATGCCTAGGCTCGCCGCCACGCCCGAGAACTCGGACATGGTGTTGCCGAGGTTGGTGACCATGAGCGCCAGCATGGCGTAGAAGGTGACCCTGGCGCCGAAGTTCTCGCGGATGAGGTCCGCGAGCCCCTTCCCCGTGATCGCGCCCATGCGGGCGTTCATCTCCTGGACCACGATGAGGGCGAAGACCACCGGCACCACCGCCCAGAGCAGGCCGTAGCCGAAGTGCGCGCCTGCCACGGAGTAGGTGGCGATGCCGCCCGCGTCGTTGTCCACGTTGGCGGTGATGATGCCGGGCCCCAGCACCGCGAGGAAGATCGCGATGTTCCGCCAGAACCCCCTGCGCCCCGGCGTCTTCATCCTGTGGGTGATTTCGTCAGCCATCAGAGCCCGCCGCGTTTGCCCCATGCCTGTTCGACCGCCGCGTGCAGCACGTCGTCCACGGTGATGATCCCCTCGAGCTTTCCGTCGTCGTCGATCGCGGGCAGCGTGTAGAGGTTGTACTTGTCCATGGTGTAGGCCACGTCCTTGACCGAGGTCTCGACGTTGACCGCGGGGGGCTTCTGCTGCATCACGTCGGCGATCTTCGCCTCCATCGGCTCGAGCAGGAGCCTGCGGAACGACACGGAGCCCATGAGCACGTCGTGCTCGTCCACCACGAACGCGCTGTAGATCGTCTCAGCCTTCTGGATCTCCACGCAGCGGATGTGGTCGATCGCCTGGCCGACGGTCATGGAGGGCCGAAGCGCGATGAACTCCTTGGTCATGAGGCCTCCGGCCGAGTCGGCCTCGTGCTCCATGAGGTCCGAGATCTCGCGGGCCTTCTTGGCCGAGAGCATGCCGATGATGCGGTCCGCGTCGCGCTTCTGGAGTTTGGCCAGCAGGTCCGTCGCCTCGTCGGACGGCATGCGCTCGAAGAGGCGCACCGCGGTCTGGGCGTCCAGCTCCTCTATGATGTCCCTCTGAATCTTGAGGTCGAGCTCGGTGATGGTGTCCACCTGGCCCTGGACGTCCAGCGTCTTGATGAGCGCCGCCCGCTGGTACGGGTCGAGCTCGGCGAGCATCTGCGATATGTCGGAGGGCGGGATCTGCTTGAGCTGCCGCATGTCGACGTTGAGCTGGATCTGGCCGGTGGGCGACTGTATGGAGAGCGGCTGGACGTATTTCCAGGAGATGAGCCCCTCCTCGTTGAGGTAGCGCGCGTGCCTGTTGAACAGGCGCACGACCCCGTCGACCGCCCGCTCCCAGCCGAGCCTTCGTATCAGGCCGCGGAAACCGATGTCCACATGGGCGAGCCTCAGGTCGTCGTCCACCTTGAGGAAGTGCAGGTCGTTGACGCGCACGAGCTTTCTGTTGAACGTGTCGACCACCTGCTGGTCCAGGATGTTGCGGCGGAGCGTGGGCTCGTCCCCGTTGCGGTAGGAGGCGACCTCGGAGAGCGTCTCGATCGGGACCTTGAGCTGAAGCCCGCGGTCGGTCTGGTGGACGTCCTTCCAGTCCACGACGAAGTACCGTCTTTTGAACGTGCCCCTCGAGACGACGAGGGAGGTTATGCGCGGATAGACCTCGTCGAGGCGCGCGGCGAAGTCGTAGGGGTGCCCCACATATCTTCCGTGGCGGTCGAGAACGTCCCTTCTCGCGATATCCGTGAAGTAGGTGAACATAATGTGCTACTGCCAGGGCCTTGGCTTTCCATTTTGGGGGCGGACATTACTCCTCGTCGACTCCATTGCAAGCAAAATCAGCCACTTCAGAGCACGTCCATGACCCCCGGGAGCACCATGCTCGGCCGGTAGAGCCCCACCGCCAGGCTCTCCTTGGTGAGCCCCACGAGCCTCTCGGCCAGGCGCTCGTCCATGAGCCCCTTCCTGATGGAGGCCCTTATGCTGCGGCGGAGCCTCGCGGCATAGTCGAGCCTGCTGAGTCCCGCCGGATCGATCTCGAGGCAGGGGGCGCGCTCCGGGTCTCGCAGGAAGCCGAGCGCCGCATCCATGGTGAGGTCCATGTAGTGGGCGCGGTTCTCGTCCTCTATGGGGAATCGGGAGCGCGCGGCGTAGGCGCGCAGGCTCGCCCGCAGCCCGCGCATCTTCTGCAGGATGAGGATCGAGTTGAATATCCGCTTGTTGGTGGAGAACGAGAACAGGGTCTTTCTGAGCACGCGCTCGAGCAGCCGGTCGAACTCCTCTACGGTGGATTCGGTGACGTCGCCCAGGATCTCCCACGCCTCCTCGGAGACGCCGACGTCGAACCGCATCTCCCAGTAGGTGTGCGTGAGCATCCTCGTGGCCCAGCTGCGCACGATCTTGAACGGGATGTAGTAGTTGTGCGCGACGATGTCGGCAGCCAGGTGCATGAGATAGCCGTAGGCGGCCGCCCTCTGCACCTCGGAGTCCGCCTCGGAGAGGATGAGTTTCCCCATCCTCCAGTTGTGGCAGTGGTGCAGATAGCCGAAGTAGCGCTTGCCTATGACGATGTCCGGGCTCGCAGAGCCGTACACGAACGCCTCGGGGAAGCGGCGCATGAGATCCGCGATCATGGGCGATATGGCGGCCAGCTGCGCCATGGCCCCGAGCGCCACGTCCACGTGCATGCCGGGCCCCCAGGCGTGGGCCACCGCCGGCAGGAGGAGGACCGCGGCGAATGCAATTACTGCATGGACAAGCGGCATGGCCGAAACTATAGTCCCGCACCTCGAAATCGTAAAGCGGGAGTTGCCGATGCCCGGACGGGAGAGATCGAAAGAACTCCTCGAAGGAGCGCGAAAGGTGCGCGCCCTCCTCGAGTACGCGGCGAGCCTGGGGCTCACCGAGCTGCCCGTGGTCAAGGCGCATGCGCGGAAAGGGCGCAGCGCGGCCTTGAGGCCCGTGATACCGAGGATTGCCGAGGGTGACAGGGCCGGGGCCATGGCGGCGCTGCGCGCGAAGATCGGGGAGTGCAAGATGTGCAAGCTCCACAAGGGGCGCACGAAGGTCGTCTTCGGGGCGGGGAATCCGGGGGCGGAGCTCATGTTCATCGGCGAGGGCCCGGGCCGCGACGAGGACATGCAGGGCGAGCCGTTCGTGGGGCTCGCGGGGCAGCTCCTCACCAAGATAATCAAGGCCATGGGCCTCTGCCGTGACGATGTCTACATAGCCAACATCATCAAATGCCGTCCCCCGAACAACCGCAACCCGGAGCCCGACGAGGTCGCCGCCTGCATCGGGTTCCTCATGAGCCAGGTCGAGATAATCAGGCCCAGGGTGATCGTCTGCCTCGGTGGAGTCGCCCTCCAGAGCCTCTTCAGCCCCGATCTCAAGATCAGCAGGGCCAGGGGCCGCTTCCTTGAGTGGCAGGGGATCCCGGTGATGCCCACCTACCACCCCGCGTTCCTGCTCAGGAACGAGGCTATGAAGAAGCCGGTCTGGGAAGATATGCAGAAGGTGATG
>JAFGMW010000068.1 GCA_016927275.1 Pseudomonadota bacterium | reverse complement strand
GAAGATGTCGCGTCTCTCTCAGGAGTGCGCAAGGGGCAGAACCTGTTCTGGATGTCTGTGCAGGAGATCTATGTGAAGCTCGTGGAGGAGCCGTGGGTGAGGGAGGCCGCGGTGAGGCGCAGGCTGCCGAATACGCTCTACATCTATGTCGAGGAGCACAGGCCGGCGGCCATAATCTCAAGCGGCGGGTTCTTCTACGTGGACCGCGACTCCACCGTGGTGAAGCGCGTCGAGCCTGGCGACGAAAAGGACATGCCGCTGATCACGGGGGTAGAGATGAACGGCGGGTCGCTAAGCGATGAGGGAAAACAGAGGGTGGCGGCGGCGCTGGATCTGATCGACGCATACCAGAGGTCGAACTTCGGCAACCGCTACGGCCTGGCTGAGGCGCACTACGACGAGGTGACGGGCTATTCGGTCTTCACGCGGCGGGAGCCGATGCAGCTCCTGATAGGGCAAACAGACTTTGTCGAGCGCATGAGAAAGGTCGACAGGATCGAGGCGGCGATAGCGGCTCGGCAGGGGCGTGTACAATATATGCTTGCAGACGAGGACGGCAGGATAATCGTAAAGTACAGGCCTGCATGAGCCTGCAGGCCCTTCGCCGGGGATCCGGCGACGGGGCCTATGGGCTTGTGCGGAGGGAAAGGGGGAGTTCAATGGCAAGGCGAGAGGATCTGGTGGTGGGTCTGGACATAGGCACGACGAAGATATGCTGCATCGTGGGCGAGGTGATGAACGAGGGGGTGGACGTCGTCGGGATCGGGACCCACCCGTCCAAGGGCCTCCGCAAGGGGGTGGTCGTCAACATCGAGAGCACGGTCAACTCGATACGCAAGGCGATCGAGGAGGCTGAGCTGATGGCCGGCTGCGAGATCGCCTCTGTGTTCGCCGGGATCGCGGGCGGCCACATCAAGGGCATAAACAGCCACGGGATCGTCGCGATCAAGGACAAGGAGGTGACGCCGGCCGACGTCGACAGGGTCATAGACGCGGCCCAGGCGGTCTCCATTCCCCTCGACCGCGAGGTGATCCACGTGATCCCGCAGCAGTTCATCGTGGACGATCAGGACGGCGTGCGCGACCCGGTGGGCATGAGCGGGGTCAGGCTCGAATCCAAGGTCCACATAGTGACCGGCGCGGTCACCTCGGCACAGAACATAATCAAGTGCTGCAACCGGGCGGGACTCAACGTCAACGACATCATACTTCAGCAGCTCGCCTCCTCGGAGGCGGTGCTCTCCAACGACGAGAAGGACCTGGGCGTCGTGCTCCTCGACGTGGGCGGCGGCACGACCGACATCGCTATCTTCTCCCAGGGATCGATCGTCCACACGGCGGTGCTGACCATCGGCGGCAACCACCTGACCAACGACGTGGCGGTGGGGCTCCGCACGCCGCAGCACGAGGCGGAGAAGATCAAGCAGAGGTACGGCTGCTGCGTGGCCGGGATGATCCACAAGGACGAGACCATAGAGGTCCCGTCGGTGGGCGGCCGCAGCCCGAGGGTGCTCTCGAGGCAGATATTGGCAGAGATCCTCGAGCCGCGCATGGAGGAGATATTCACCCTCGCCCACCAGGAGATAGCCCGCTCCGGCTACGAGGACATGCTGGCTGCAGGGGTCGTGCTCACCGGCGGCACATCTTCGCTGGAGGGTGCGGGGGAGCTGGCCGAGCAGATATTCAACCTCCCGGTCCGGAAGGGGCTGCCCAAGAGGATCGGCGGCCTCGTGGACGTGGTGAAGAACCCTATGTACTCCACCGCGGTAGGGCTCACCCAGCTGGGCTCCAACAACAGGGACGAGCAGCGGTTCAAGGTGCGGGACCGCAACATATACAACAAGGTCAAGGGCCGCATGAAGGAGCTTCTGGGGGAGATATTCTAACGTCAACCATAAGGGCACAAGGGAGGATCCCATGTTTGAATTAGTCGAGAGCTGCGCACAGAACGCCAAGATAAAGGTGATCGGGGTAGGGGGCGGCGGGGGCAACGCGATCAACACGATGATGGAGCATGGTCTCGAGGGCGTGGATTTCATGGTGGCAAACACCGACATGCAGGCGCTCAGGCTCAACCTCGCCCCCAGCAAGATCCAGATAGGGAGGGAGCTGACCAAGGGGCTCGGCGCCGGCGCCAACCCGGAGGTCGGCCGCAACGCGGCGCTCGAGGACCAGAAGGCGATTGTCGAGCAGCTCGACGGCGCCGACATGGTCTTCATAACCGCGGGCATGGGCGGCGGCACCGGGACCGGCGGCGCTCCGATCATCGCCAAGCTGGCGAAGGAGATGGGCGCGCTGACCGTCGGCGTGGTGACCAAGCCTTTCACCTTCGAGGGGAGACAGCGGTCGCAGCAGTCCGAGCGCGGGATCGCGGAGCTGCGCGAGGCGGTCGACACGCTCATCACCATACCGAACGAGAAGCTGCTCGGGGTGGTGGGCCACGACGTCACCGTCATCGACGCATTCAAGAAGGCCGACGAGGTCCTCTTCCAGGCGGTGAAGGGGATCGCGGACCTCATCACGGTGCACGGCCTGGTCAACCTCGACTTCGCCGACGTCCGCACCGTGATGAACGAGATGGGCATGGCGCTCATGGGCACGGGGATCGGCGAGGGCGAGTCCAGGGCGATCGACGCGGCGACGAAGGCGATCTCGAGCCCGCTGCTGGAGGACACCACGATCAAGGGCGCTACCGGGATACTCATCAACATCACCGGCGGGCCGGACATGACGCTCTACGAGATAAGCGAGGCGTCCAAGATCATCCAGCAGGAGGCGGACGACAACGCCAACATACTCTTCGGCGCGGTGATCAACGAGGAGATGCGGGGCGAGATGCGCGTGACGGTGATCGCGACCGGCTTCAACAAGCCGCAGGGCAAGGCGCTCCGGTCCGCGCACACGGTGACTGCGGCGCCCTCGGTCTCGAGCTATTCCCAGGCGGCACAGGGGCTCACCATGACCATGCCGAGGCAGCACCCGGCGCAGGCCGAGCTCAGGGCGCAGCCGCAGCTTGCACTTGCCGCACAGCAGCACCAGCCCCAGGGCAGGGAGAAGGGCGCCTTCCCGCTCGGTGCCTCCAGGCACGCCCCTGTTTCAGCCGGGGTGCTCGCCGGCGAGGCGCTGGTGAACAAGGGCTTTGCCAAGCAGGAAATAAATAATGATCTCAAAGACATAGCCAGGGAGATCGGCGTGCTCGAATACCAGAACGACGAGTACGACATACCGACTTTCTTGAGGAAACAGGCCGACTGAAAAAATCGTCGGCAGTGCTGAGAAATTACACAACTTTTTGATATTCAAGAGGATAACACAGGTGTCATCTGGCGCCCGGCCCTCTTTGCAGGTATAATTATTTCATGGGGCCGTAGCGACCGTGCATAGGGAGAGGTGATGATTCGATTCAAGCCACTGGTAATCTTGATTGCGGTCGTTTCGGCCGCATCGTTTATCGCTTCGTGCTCAGGGAAAGACGGCGCCAGGAGCGCGCGCGACGCGCGCCGCTACATCGCGGAGCACAACCTCAAGACCCTGCCCCGCTCCGACATCCCGCTGGTGGTCAACGACAGGGTCGTGGCGTGGATGGAGTATTTCCAGGGGCCCGGCAGGCGCCACTTCGAGCGGTACCTCGCCCGCTCCGGCCGCTACATCCCCGTCATGCAGAAGATACTGAAGGAACAGGGGATGCCCAAGGACCTCGTCTACATAGCCCTCATAGAGAGCGGGTTCAACGACACGGCCCGTTCGCACGCGAACGCGGTGGGGGCCTGGCAGTTCATAAGGTCTACGGGAAACATCTACGGCCTGAAGACCGACGGGTGGATCGACGAGCGCAGGGACCCGATCAAGGCGACCTACGCGGCTGCCGGCTTCTTCAGGGACCTGCACGACGAGTTCGGCGACTGGTATCTGGCCATGGCGGGCTACAACGCAGGCCCGGGGCGGGTGCGCCAGGCGATCGCGTCCACCGGGAGCCGCGACTTCTGGGGCCATGCCGAAGACCGCCATGCGCTAAGGGCCGAGACGCGCGACTACGTGCCTAAATACATAGCCGCGACCATAATGGCGAAGGACCCGCAGCGCTTCGGCTTCAGGGACATAGATTACGAGGACCCCCTCGATTTCGACATCGCCAGGGTCGATTCGCAGACCGACATCTCCGTGATAGCGAAGTGCGCCGGAGCCCCGGAGGAGGAGGTAGCCAGGCTCAACGCCCACCTGGTCCGCGGCGCCACCCCCCCGGCCGAGAGCAACTATGCGATAAAGCTGCCCAGGGGCACTGCGGAGAATTTCAAGGTCGCGTACGCCCAGATACCCGAGGAGGAGCGCATCAAGGTCGTGCGCCACAATGTCGGCAAGGGCGATACGCTGACCAAGATCGCCCGGCGCTACGGCGTGAGCAGCCGGAAGATAGCCTCGGCCAACGGCATAGGATACAAGTCCCATCTGAGGCCGGGACAGACCCTCATAATACCGGTCGGCTCCTACGCGGCCAGATTCGCATCGTATGACGATGGGGGGAGCGCCGGAGGTAGCGGCGGAAGGAGCGTGACAAGGTACAAGGTGAAGAAGGGGGACACGCTCGGAGGCATAGCCTCGAGGCACAGGGGCGTTACGGTCGCCAAGCTCCGCAGCTGGAACGGGCTCGGGAGCAAGTCGCACATACGCGCCGGCCAGGTCCTCAAGATATACGGGAAGGGGGCCCCCGCGAAGCAGCGCCATGACGGCAGCTCCGATCACTACACCGTCAAAAAGGGCGATACGGCAGGCGGCATCGCGGCGCGCGCCGGGGTCTCCACGAAGCAGCTGATGGCCATGAACAACATAAAAGATCCGCGGCGGCTCAAGGTCGGCCAGAGGCTGGTGCTCAGCGGGCAGGGGCCTGCGAAGACGACTGAGTCGTCGGGCGATGCGAGGCAGGCGTCGAGACAATCGGGCGGGACCCACACGGTGAGGAGCGGAGAGACTGTGGGGGGCATAGCGGGTCGCTACGGCATGGGCGCGAAGGAGCTCATGGCGCTCAACAACATAAAGAACCCGCGTTCGCTCAAAGCGGGGGCGAAGCTCAAGGTAAATTCAAGATCTGCGGCAGCGGAGCCGAAGGCCGAGGTCGCTGCGCCGATCGCGGTGCCCGAGGCCGTGATTGGGCCCGTTTCCGATTCGGAGATGACCGCCGCGGCGGGGATCGACGAGGCCGCTGCTCCATCTGAGGTGCAGGCGCAGAAAATTCAGGGGAGTGCGGCGACCGCAGTCGCAAAGTCCGCACCCGCCACGCACAGGCTCAAGGCCGGGGAGACGCTGGGCCACGTGGCCGAGCGGTACGGCGTGTCCACGAAGAACCTCATGGCATGGAACAATATCAGAGACCCGCGAAAGGTCCGCGCAGGCCGGAATCTGGTCATAAGGTCCGGCGCAGGGAAGTCCGCGGCATCTGCAAAACCGGAAACTGTCAGGGTCGAGCCGATGAAGAGTGCGGCGGAAACGCCGATCAAGCTCTCGGACGCTTCGGCCCCGTCTCGGACATCGGCGGGCGGCGGAAAGACGATCAACCACACCGTCAAGAACGGCGAGACGCTCTGGACCATCGCGCGCATGCACAGCGTCACGATCTCGCAGCTGCAGGAGTGGAACAGCCTCGACGACCCGTCGGCTGTCCGCGCCGGCACGACGCTCAGGGTTATAAAGAACTGAACATCGTGACCCGTAAGCCGTAAGCCGAAAAAGGCCCCCTGTCTCCAGGGGGCCTTTCTTGTTGTGCCAAATCTCAACCTTAACCTCAGCCTCGACCTGATCTATTGTCTTCCTTCGACAAGGGCGTTGACCACGTTGGGGTCTGCCAGCGTCGAGGTGTCGCCCAGGTTCGTGATGTCGCCCTCGGCGATCTTGCGCAGTATCCGGCGCATGATCTTGCCGGAGCGCGTCTTGGGCAGCGCGTCGGTGAAGTGGAGCTTGTCCGGGGTCGCGATCGGGCCGATCTCCTTGCGGACATGCGCGACCAGCGCCTTCTTGATCTCGTCGCTGCCGTGCTGGCCGGCCTTGAGCGTTACGTATGCGTAGAGACCCTGGCCCTTGATGTCGTGCGGGTAGCCGACGACCGCCGCCTCGGCGACGAAGGGATGCGAAACCAGCGCCGATTCCACCTCGGCTGTGCCGATGCGGTGGCCGGAGACGTTGATCACGTCGTCAACGCGGCCCATGAGCCAATAGTACCCGTCCTCGTCGACTCGTGCGCCGTCGCCCGTGAAGTAGACGCCGGGGAACATCGCGAAATAGGTCTCCTTGAAGCGCTCGTGATGGTTGTAGACCGTGCGCATCATCCCGGGCCACGGCTCCTCGATGACGAGGTACCCCCCCTCGTTCGTCCCGCATGTGCTGCCGTTCTCGCGGATCACCTTGGGCTTCACCCCGAAGAACGGGAAGGTCGCAGATCCCGGCTTCGTGGAGATGGCACCCGGCAAGGGGGTGATGAGGATCCCGCCGGTCTCGGTCTGCCACCATGTGTCCATGATCGGCGCCTTCTCGCGGCCGATGTTCTTGTAGTACCACATCCACGCCTCGGGGTTGATCGGCTCGCCGACCGAACCCAGGATTCGGAGCTTGGAGAGGTCGTATTTCTTGGGCCACTGCTCCCCTTCGCGCATGAGCGAGCGGATCGCCGTGGGCGCTGTGTAGAAGATCGTCACGCCGTGCCTCTGGCAGATGTCCCAGAAGCGGCCGGCGTCGGGATAGGTCGGCACCCCCTCGAACATCACCGAGGTCGCGGCGTTGAGCAGCGGCCCGTAGACGATGTAGGTGTGGCCCGTGACCCAGCCGATGTCGGCCGTGCACCAGAAGACGTCCTCGTCGTGGTAGTCGAAGATGTACTTGAACGTCGTTGCCGCGAAGACCATGTACCCGCCGGTGGTGTGCAGCACGCCCTTGGGCTTGCCTGTGGAGCCGGAGGTGTAGAGGATGAAGAGAGGGTCCTCGGAGGCCATCTTCTCCGGCTCGCAGGTGTCCGGCTGGCCCTTGACCGCGTCGCTCCACCACACGTCGCGGCCGTCCTTCATGGCGATTTCCTGCTCGGTGTGCTTGAAGACTATGCAGTTTGTGACCGGGCCGCCCGCCTCCTCGCACATGCGCATGGCCTCGTCGGCTGCGGTCTTGAGCGGGATCGGCTTCTTGCCGCGCCACGAGCCGTCGGTGGTGATGAGGATCTTGCAGCCGGAGTCGAGGATGCGGTCGCGCAGCGCGTCGGCCGAAAACCCTCCGAAGACGATCGAGTGGATCGCGCCGATGCGCGCGCACGCGAGCATGGCGATCGGCAGTTCGGGGATCATGGGCATGTAGATCGAGACGCGGTCGCCTTTTTTCACGCCGCGCTTCTTCAGGGCGTTGGCGAAGCGGCACACATCGGCGAGCAGCTGCTTGTAGGTGATCTTCCTGCTCTGCGTCGGCTCGTTGCCCTCCCAGAGCAGAGCGACCTTGTCGCCCTTGCCCGCCTTCACGTTGCGGTCGAGGCAGTTGACGGTCACGTTGGTCTGGCCGCCGTCGTAGTAGCGGATGTCGATCTTTTCGCGAAAGTCGTACGAGCGGACCTTGTCCCACTTCCTGTACCACTCGAAATTGCCGGCCATCTCGCCCCAGAAACCGTCCGGGTCGCTGATCGAGCGGTCGTACATCTTCTTGTACTCCTCGAAGCTCTTGACCCACGCCTTCTGCTTGAGCTCCGCCGGAGGATCGAACCTCCTCGTCTCCTCCATCATCGATTTGATGGTGTGTGCCTCTGCCATGAATCCCTCCTTTATACCGTCTGTGCCGTTTTTGAGCGGGCTGCAGATATAGATGGGGAACAGGGTCCCTGTCAACTGCAGAGCTTGGGAATCGACTCGGACTGGAGAACTGCTATCGGTGGCTCAATTTATACCCTGGACTGCGGCCACGGCTCCCTGTCCGCCCGCTGCGGCCGCCTGCTGATACTGAGGACGCTGCTCCGGAGCGGTGTTCTCAGGGGAAGATATGTTCTCGATGATCGGGGAGGTGATCGGCGCCATCTGCACCGCCTGAGGCATGTCCCCCTGATTCGCATAGTCGTCGAGCAGGACGACGTTGACGCCGAGCAGCGTCACTGAGCCGGCGATTGCGGCGATGGCCTTCATCACGCGCGAAGATCCCATTGTCCCCTCCCTTTTTTTTGAAGACAATGGAGTATCGGCTGGGCGGCCGGAAAGTTGCTCGAAAAATGAGGTGAGGATATGAATAATAATCCTTATAAATTAACTACTTGTCGAAGTTCTCGTACCTGGCCGGTATCCTGCCCTTTCCGTTGCAGTGCGGGCACGGCTCCGTGATGCCGAATGTGTTGAAGATGGTGCGGCCGTACCACTCCTGCTCGTAGCCGTGCTCCTCGTATCCGAAGTGCGACAGCTCGTGCGCAAATGTCTGCAGGATCTCAAGATGCGAGAGCGGCGTGAGGACCCAGCGCTTTTTCCCCTCCTTGTAGAGGACCTTGTTCGTATGTGTTGCGAGGGTGATGGAACGCTCCTCAAGGCAGCAGTTGCCCAGGGTGCGGTGATGCTTCTTGGGGTTCGGGATGAAGGACCGCACGAGCCGGGGCATCGCCATCGTGGGCATCTTCTTGTGCACGCGGATCAGGTATTTTTCGAGCCAGGCCAGGCTTTTTGAGAACTGTGTCTTCAATTTTGGCGTTTTTGGAGGTCTTTTCAGGACAGAAAGCTTCATTTTTATGGATTTTACGTTTTTTGAGGACTTTGATGTCCTCTCTTTGGCCTTTTTCAACAGCCTCTTTGCCATATTCGCCCCTTCCCGATCGATTCTAGCATAGTTTTGGAGGGAGGGCGATACGGGTCATAAAATATCGGTTTTTCAGGCAACTTCAGGGTGCGCCCGGTCGAAAATATCTGGTGTGGGGGAGCTCGGGGGTTTCTCATGTCAGCGGACATCCATCTCAAGAACAGCGACCGGATCCTGGCAACCATCGGGGATTGCCGCACCGATCGCTCTGCGTGCGTGCCCTCCGGGCCGGGGCCCGATGCCGGCGAGGAGGATCTCGCTGCGGTCAGGGAGTATGTGGATCAATTCAGGGGTGCGCTTGACGAGCTCGGGATGCTCGAGGTCGACATATTCTCCGTGGATGCGCGCGATCTCGAATCGCTCGCCGATAGAAAGAACGCGGACCTCCTCACGCGGCTCATCGATCTGGATCCGGCCTATCGCCTTCTGAAGCGGAGGAGGGCGGCGATCGAGCCGGGCGCGTCGAGGCTGGCCCCCTTCGGTCACAGCCCGGGCGTTCCCGAGGGGCACTACAGAAGGCTCGTGTATCTCGTGCAGGCGGGGCTCGCCCAGCTCGTGGACCCGAATCTCGTCCCTGACGGGAGCTTCGACGCAGAGACGAGGGAGGCGGTCGTCGAGTTCCAGGCCACGCGCGGCATCGACGTTTCGCGGCCGGGGCTGGTCGACGCGCGCACGGTCGACGCGCTTCTGTGCGAGCTGCGCTACGACGCGGCCGGCATAAAGGCGAGGCTCGGCCAGGCGCAGGCCCCCTTCATCGACGGGACGATCGAGCCTTTCTACATAAACGGCGGCGACGATGAGGACGGCGAGACGAGGGCGTTCGTAAGAGAGGCTCTCGTGGATGCCATGATATGGGTCGGCGCGCTGGGCAGGTACGTTGACGTGAGCACGCCTGCCGGCAAGGGGGAGCTGCAGTCGGCGATAGAGAGCTACCTCTGCAAGGATGTGGACATAATAGGAAAGATGACGATAGGCGAGATACTCGTCGAGATCGACCTCGCAAACCCCGCGATCGAGCGGCGCTGATTGTCCTGCGACGTTCCATTTCAACCTTGTGTAATCATTCATCTTTGAAGCTGTGCCGACGGCTCTGCCCATGTGTCAGGCCTCATTTTTCAGAGGTAAAATTCGCTCAGGGGCCCGTTGATGCTGCATCATCGGACCGCTTATCGGGGCGCTCTTTCAGTTCCATCCTTCAGTCAAATCCGTCGCCGGCCGCATTTTTACCTCTGGAGATGCGGGTTTTTCAGAGGTAAAAAAGCCCCAAAAAAGGCAAATTTTGCTTTTTTTTCAGAATGGGATCTGCTATAAAAAATCAAGTTCTGCGTGTGTTCAAAACCTGGCGTCGCGCTCAAACGGGCCGCGCGCCCTTACTGAGGAGGGGTTATGGTGAAGAGGAAAAAGAAGAAGGTAGCGAAGAAAAAGAAGGTAGCGAAGAAAAAGGGCGGCAAGAAGGCGTTCGGCGGCTACACGGTGAACTTCCGTGGCTGCACGCACGAGCTCGAGCAGGTGTTCGGCACGAAGCCGATCGCCCCGAGCCAGATGACGAAGAAGCTGTGGGCGTACGTGAAGCGCAATCGCCTGAACAAGAGATAGTCACCGGCAACAGAGTTTACGGACAGGCCCGGCGAAAGCCGGGCCTTTTGTTTTTTCTTGTCCTCGTGAGCCGCGCAAAGTAAAAGCATGCACCATGCCGGCGAGATCTCCACGATCGGAAAAACACCGATGCCCCAGATGCAAATCCAGTCGCCTGCAGAGGCGCCTGGACGGGTCCAGCTTCTGCAAGCGTTGCGGCCAGCGCGTGGCGAGCGACGGCCGACTCATACCCTCGGCCGATCGCCGCGGCGACGATGCCCGGACCGAACCGCAGCTCAACCTGCTCTGATTCAGAGGATCTTGGTCATCTCCAGCTGGGCGTTTGCCAAGGCGAAGCCCAGCGAGCTCATTATCGCGGGGATTCGTCCTGCGGAGTCGGGGACCTGGAATAGCTCTAAGTCTTCCGTGCGATCGGGTACCTTCATGAAAAACGCTATCATCGCGCCGAGGACAAACCTGCCCTCCTCTTCGTCTGCGGAGTCGAGGCCGACGTGCAGGATCCTCCCTGTCGCCGGCTGGAAGAGGCCGTACGCCCTCTGTCTGAGTCCGTCGCTCACCGCGACCGCTGTGATCGAGTCCTTTACCGCGAGTATGCCCTCCCACATTTTGCACCACGGCAGATCGTGGTCGAGCATGTGCCTCAGGCTGTAGGCGTGGCCTATGTCCACAGCCCTCGCCTTCATGGGGTTCCGTTCAAGGGGAGCTTGGAGCGCTGCCGAAGTGTAGGAGTGAAGCGTGCGGCCCTGCTCAAACCCCATGCCCCTGTACAGCCTGATCACAGTGGTGTCTTCAGCCCTTGCGTTGAGTACCCCGACGCTTGCACCCAGCGCACGGGCCGCTCCCTCGGCCGCCCCGGCAAGCGCTCCGGCGATCCCCCTCTTTCTCCACTCCTCGAGTACCGTCGCGCCGGTGCAGCAGGCCACTTTCCTGCCGCCGATGGCCCTGATGCCCGACAGCCAGAGGCCTACCATCGCACCTTCGTCGAACGCCCCGTAGGAGATATCCGGCCTGTATCCGTTCTGTTTGAGCCTGAGCGAGAGCGTTTCCAGGGGCATGCCGGTGCAAAAGCCGCGGCATATCGTGCTGTGGATCTGTGGACGATCGCTTTCCTCGAGGGGCCTTATGTAAAGCGACGATGGGATCGATCTTGATCCTGACCCCTGCACCGATGGACTGGCAGCTGGGAACGCGTGCGCGCAGGGGAGTGCGGGTATGCTGTTCAAAACCGGTTTCATGTATTGGTTCGGCTTCTATAACATTGTTGTCGCCTTGTTTCCAGGGGGCCCGTCAGCAAAATGCACTGCCCTCTTTCCCCTTGCTTTACCCTCTCAGAGTATGATTAATAAACGCACAATTTTCGGGGGACAGGAGGAAAAAGTGACCGAATATCGCACAGGTAGCGACCGTTTCGGCAGGCACAGGGTGCTTGCGCCCGACGGCGCCCTGCCGCAGGCGGCGACCAGACTCGACAACTCGCTGCCGATCTTCGAGGACGAGATCCTCATCAATGTCCAGACGCTCAACATCGACTCCGCGTCGTTCCGCCAGATGAAGGAGGTGGCCGGCGGCAACCCCGAAGGCATAGCGAAGCAGGTGATGGCCAACGTCTCGAAGATGGGCAAGCAGCAGAACCCTGTCACCGGCTCGGGCGGCATGCTCCTCGGCACGGTCGAGGAGATGGGCCCGAAGTACGCCAATCACTGCAATGTGAAAAAGGGCGACAGGGTCTGCACGCTGGTCTCGCTCACCCTCACGCCGCTCATCATCGAGCGCGTGAGGGAGGTCCGCGACTCGGAGCAGATAGACATAGACGGCAAGGCGGTGCTGTTCGACTCCGGCGTGCTCGCGAAGATACCGGACGACATGGACCTCAAGGTCTGCCTCGCGCTGCTGGACGTCGCCGGCGCCCCTCCGCAGGCGGACCGCCTCGCGAAGAAGGGGGACACGGTCTACGTGATCGGCTGCGGCAAGTCCGGGATCCTCTGCGCTGCGGCGATCCGCGAGAGGCACGGCAGCCGCTGCAGGATCATCGCCTCGGCCACGCGCGAGTCGAGCGTTGCGACCATGCGCTCGCTGGGCCTCGCGGACGAATGCTTCACGGCCAACGCGCTGTCGCCCGCCGAGACCATGGACAGGGTTTCCAAGGCCACCGGCGGGAAGATGTGCGACCTTGTGATCAACACGGCCAACGTGGAGGGGACGGAGCTGGCCTCGGTGCTCGCGTGCCGCCAGGGGGGCAGGGTCTACTTCTTCAACATGGCGACGAATTTCCAGAAGGCGGCGCTCGGCGCCGAGGGCGTGGGCATGGACGTGGAGATGATCATCGGCAACGGGTACGCCCCGAACCACGCGCAGTTCACCCTCGACCTCTACCGCAAGAGCGCAGTGGTGAAGAGGTGGTTCGACGAGAAATTCGGGAAGTGAGGCGGCATGATCGACACGAGCGATCCGAAATATTTCCAGAGGATCAAGGCGTACTCCAAGGTCTCGCCTGATCAGTGGAACGATCCGCGCTGGCAGCTCAAGAACGCTGTCGCCGACGCCGACTCGCTCGCCAGGGTCATAAAGCTGACCGCAGGTCAGAAGGCCGAGGTGGACAGCGCGGTCAGGCATTCCAAGTTCCAGGTGACCCCCTATTTCCTCTCGCTGATAGACGAGGGCAACCCCGAGTGCCCGGTCCGAATGCAGTGCGTGCCGAGGCTCGCCGAGCTCGAGCCGGGGCTGGGCGATCTAACCGATCCGCTCGCCGAGGACGCGGACATGCCTGTGCCGAGGCTCGTGCATCGCTACCCGGACCGGGTGCTGTTCCTCGTTTCGGAGCTGTGCTCCATGTACTGCCGTTTCTGCACCAGGCGCCGCCACGTGCTCTCGCAATCGAAGGGCCAGCTCGCGGCCGAGCACGACAGGGCGATCGACTACATCGCGAAGAAGAGGCAGGTGCGCGACGTGATCCTCTCCGGCGGAGACGCGCTGATGCTGCCGCTCGCCACCCTCGAGTCGATCATAAAGCGAATACGCGCCATCCCGCATGTGGAGATAATCCGCGTGGCGAGCCGCTTCCCGTCCGTCATGCCGATGGGCGTGACCGACGAAGTCGTGGGGATGCTGAGAAAATATCAGCCGATCTACTTCATGACCCACTTCAGCCACCCGTACGAGGTGACCCCTCAGGCGGCTGCCGCGTGCGCGAAGATCGCCGATGCGGGCATCCCGATCTCGAACCAGTCGGTGCTTCTGCGCAAGATCAACTCGGACCCGAAGGTCATGAAGAAGCTCCTGCACGAGCTCCTGAAGATAAGGGTCAAGCCCTACTACATCTACCAGTGCGACCTGGCGGAGGGGATCGAGCACTTCCGCACATCGGTCTCCAAGGGTTTCGAGATCATGGAGTACCTGCGCGGCCACACCTCCGGGCTGGCGCTGCCCACGTTCGTTATAGACGCGCCCGGAGGCGGGGGCAAGATCCCGGCGATGCCCAACTACCTGCTCACGCTCACGGACGAGAGGGCGGTGGTGCGGAACTACAGGGGGCTGATGTCCAGCTACACCAACCCCCGCGAGCGGGACAGCTCGTGCTCTACGGCGGCCGAGATCGCGAAGACCCTCGCCCCCGAGGAGCCGCGCAACACCGCGTTCTTCGACCTGGTGGACGGCAGGAGGGTCGTCCTCAAGCCGCAGGTCTAGACAGGAGATACGGAAGAGATGGCTTACAGAAAACTCAATCTCGACCGTGACAAGATAGATCAGTGCCGGAACATTGCGGCGCGGATCGTGTCACCGGTCCAGAAGTACATCGACAGGCACTCGACGACGTCGATCGAGCGATCGGTGCTTCGAGTATTCGGGGTCGAGGACGCGCACGACGAGATGCCGCACGCGAACCTCATAGTCGACCGGCTCTCCAGGGACATGCTTCGCCCCGGCATAGCATGGTGGTTCGCCAGGGCAGCGGTGCACACCGGCCTCTCGGCGAAGGAGCTGGGCAAGAGGCTGGCCTGCGACCAGCTCTCCCTCGACTCCGTTCCGAACGTGCCCGAGGAGAAGATAAGGCAGAAGGCCGCGGAGCTGGCCGAGGCTGGGATCCGCAGGATGGACCAGGCGAAGTCGGAGAGGCTCTCGAGGCTCTCCAGATACGGCGAGCCGCCGCAGCCCTGGAAATACCTCATCGTCGCAACCGGAAACATCCACGACGACGCGGCTCAGGCGGCCTCCGCGGTCGAGGAGGGGGCGGACATCATCGCGGTGATAAGGACCACCGCCCAGTCGCTCCTCGACTATGTGCCGGACGGGGTCTCCACCGAGGGCGCGGGCGGGACGCTGGCCACCCAGGCCAACTTCCGCGTGATGCGCAAGGCGCTCGACGACGCATCGGCAAAGGCCGGCCGCTACATCAAGCTCGTGAACTACTCCTCGGGGCTGTGCATGTCCGAGATCGCGGCCATGGCCGCGGTCGAGAGGCTGGACGTGCTGCTCAACGACTCCATGTACGGCATCCTCTTCCGCGACATCAACATGAAGAGGACCTTCGTCGACCAGTATTTCTCGAGGCTCATCTGCGCGCGCGCGGGCATAACGATCAACACCGGCGAGGACAACTACCTCACGACCACCGACGCGTACCGCAACGCGCACCACGTGCTGGCCAGCCAGTTCATCAACGAGCAGTTCGCGCTGAAGGCGGGTCTCCCGCACGAGCTCATGGGGCTGGGGCACGCCTTCGAGATGGACCCGTCGATCGAGGACGGATTTCTCTTCGAGCTCGCGCAGGCCCAGATGGTGCGCGAGATATTCCCGCGCTCGCCCATCAAGTTCATGCCGCCCACCAAGCACATGAAGGGCGACATCCTCTTCGGCAACGTCATGGACGTGATGTTCAACGTGTGCGGCATCATCACCGAGCAGTCCATTCAGCTGCTGGGGATCCCCACCGAGGCGATCCACAACCCGCACATACAGGACCGCTACTGGGCGCTGAAGAACGCGAACTACGTGTTCGGTAACTGCCGCAACATCGGCGACGAGATCAGCTTCAATCCCAACGGCAAGATCGCACGTCGCGCCCACACGGTGCTCGAGAACGCGCACCGATATCTCAAGAAGATCGAGGCGGCCGGCCTCATGAAGGCGATATCGCAGGGGATGTTCGCGGACATCGAGCGCGAGGAGAACGGCGGCAAGGGTCTAGAGGGGGTCTTCCAGAAGGACCAGAGGTATTTGAACCCGGTGCTGGAGATGCTCAAAGCTCAAGGCTGAAAGTTGAAAGTTGGAGAATTGCAGATGCTCAAGGTGAATCCAAAGAAGCTCAGGCCCTACGGCGACAGGCTCGACGACGGCCAGATGCAGCTTTCTTTCACGCTCCCTGTGGCCGCCTCGCCCGAGGCCAGGGAGGCTGCAAGGCGCTACGTCGAGGGGCTGGGCCTGAGGGACGTCTCGATCTGCGCCATGGATCCGATGGGTTCGAGCTTCGCCTATTTCGTCGCCTACGGCAGGGCTCAGCACACGATCGACATCACGAAGATCATCGTGCCCAAGGTTGAAGTGCCGCTCATGAAGTACGAGGACCTCGTGGCGTACATGTCCCGAAACATCGAGAGGCCGATCGTCGTGATCGGCGCGTGCACAGGGTCCGACGCGCACACGGTGGGCATCGACGCGATCATGAACATGAAGGGGTTCGCCCACGACTACGGCCTCGAGCGCTATCCCCTCTTCAAGGCGGTGAACCTGCGCAGCCAGCTCTCGAATGCGAGCCTCATAGACAAGGCGGTGGAGCTCGGCGCGGACGCCATGCTCGTTTCGCAGGTCGTGACCCAGAGGGACAGCCACATACACAACCTCAAGGACCTCCACGAGCTCATCAAGGGGGACAAGAGGCTCAAGAGGGAGCTTATCGTCATCATCGGCGGCCCCAGGCTCGACCACGCACACGCGCTGAAGCTCGGCTTCGACGCGGGCTTCGGCCCCGGCACGAGGCCGTCCCAGGTCGCATCGTTCATCGTGCACGAGTTCATGAAGCGCCACGGCATGAAGGAAAAACACGCCGGGGCCGAACCGGGAGCGGTTCAACCGATGCCGCGGCCTCATCATCGCGGCGAGCCGTCGCCTCAGGCGCATGCACATGCAAAGGCGCACGCCGAGGCTCACGGGGGAGCGAGGGGGCATTCCCATATCGGCGAGAGGGCGCACGACGCTCACAGGCGTCATCCGGGCGACGCGGCGGTTG
>JAFGMW010000067.1 GCA_016927275.1 Pseudomonadota bacterium | reverse complement strand
GCGGCGACGCGAGCCAGAATTTGAGGCCCCTTTTTACAGCGTCATCGGAAAAAGGGTCCTCAAATTGTGGCGGGAGGAGCCGCCCGGAGCAATTATTGAAATCTTAGCATGGATACTTTACTAGAGACAAAGGGAGTGAGCTTCTCTTACGGCGACGCGCCGGTCGTAAACGGCGTGGCCGTGGCGCTGCGCTGGGGCGAGGTGCTGGGCATCATGGGCCCCAACGGCGCGGGCAAGTCCACGCTCCTGGGCCTCATGTCCGGCGCGCTTTTGCCCTCGGCGGGCGAGGTCCTGCTGCACAGCTCGCCGCTCCGGGCTCTCATGCACCACGAGCGCGCGAAAGAGATCGCGGTGGTGCCGCAGGAGAGCCACATCCCCTTCCCCTTCACGGCTCTCGAGATCGTTCTCATGGGGCGGGCGCCGTATCTCCCCAGGTTCGGCTTCGAGTCGAGTCAGGACATCGACATCGCGCTGGAGGCCATGCGCGCCATCGACTGCAAGGGGCTGGCGGAGAGGGACGTGCGCACCCTCTCGGGCGGCGAGCGGCGCCGCGTGATAATCGCGCGCGCCCTGGCCCAGAACCCCAGGGCGCTTTTGCTCGACGAGCCCACGAGCTTCCTGGACATCAGGCACACCACCGAGCTCGCGCGCCTCATGAGGGGGCTCGCGAAAAAGTGCGGCATGGGGGTCGCATGCGTGATGCACGACCTCAACCTCGCAGCCACGGCCTGCGACCGCATAGTCTTTCTGAAGGAGGGGCGAGTGGCAGCGGAGGGCGCGCCCGCAGAGGTCATCACGCCTGAGGTCATCGAGAGGGTCTTCGGCGCGAGGGTGCGCGTGGCCGCGGACCCGGCCACCTCGACGCCATACTGCATCCCGGTATGATCCGATTATTTCCTGCTGATGCCTAAGATTTTCTCCAGCTCGCCCAAAAACATCCGGGTGAGCTCCGACCAGTCGAACTCTCGGGCAGCCTCGCGGCCGCGCGCGGCGAGATCCCTCGCGGCGGCGGGATCGTCTATGAGCGAGCGGAAGACCCCCGCGTATCTCTCCACCTCCCCCTCCTGCATGGGCACGACCACGGCCGCGTCGCCCTTGTCCGCTATGTAGGTCGCATACGGGATCATGTCGGACGCCACCAGCGGAAGGCCCCCGGCGGTCATGTCCATCACCGACATGCCCCAGCCCTCCATGCGCGAGGCGCTGGCGCCGATAGCGAGACGGAATTTACCGCTACCATCTCCGTGCGGCAGGCTGCAGAGCGGCCCCATGCACCTGGCCGGGACCCTGCCTATGAGAAAGACCCGGTCCGAAAGCCCCAGCTCCTCTATGCGCGCCCTGATCCCGTCGTAGACCCCTGCGCCGTCCCTCATGCCGGTTATGAGCAGGATCGTATCCTTCGGGAGAAGAGGCATGACCTCGACGAGAAGCGCCTTGCGCTTTGTCTCGTCCATTCGGCTGGCCTCGACGATCACATTCAGGCCCTGCGGGTCGCGCCGCATCCTGTCCACCACCTCCGCGGGAACGGCCCTCGCTATCGGGTGCTTCTCCTCATGGGACAGATCGGCCCCGCCCTCCAGGTAATGGAAGAGCAGCTGGACGTCAGGATGGTTCACATTGTCGCGCGGATAGAAGCCTTCGAACTCAGTGCCCGGCGGGAACCTCACCAGCGGCATCTCCTCGGGCATGCCCAGCCATCGCGTCTGATCCAGTATCTCGGCTGAGGTGTAGGCGATCAACTTCACCGGCGGCACGTCCGGATACAGGAGCTGCCCGAGGGCCAGCTGCGCCCCGCCAACCAGCGCCCTCTCCACCAGCTCGCGCATGGAGAAATTCATGGCCATGTACTCCCACCTGCGCGCCTTCTCCTTTAATTTTCTGATAGACTCGTCGACGTCATCCGGCCTTGGCATCTCATCCATGTTTTTCCGCTTGAGGGTCCCTATGGAGTGCGAGGTCCATGCGTGCCTGTTCACGGCATCCAGGCGGCCGGCCAACTCCGGGTCCTCGCTCAGATAGGTCGCAAGCCCCCTGATCACGGTCCTGACAATGCCGCCCGCCATGGGATTGCAAAGCGAAGCGGGGTCGAATCCGAACTTATCGGCTATCCATTCGGAGAGGACCTCATGCTGCCATCCCCTCACCACGAGCTGGCCGATCACCCCTCCGTCCCAGTAGTGGGAGTTGATCCAGGCCACGTGCTCCCAGGGCCTGACCCCTGCCGAGCGCGCCTCCTCGGCCATGAAATGCGAAATGTTGTGGGCAATGACCGGAAGCTCCGCGAAGATCTGCTCCTTGGCCACAAATCCCTTTTCGACGCCCGGGACGAACACGTAGCGCGCCAGAGGCTCGTTCTCGAAGAAATCCACGCCCCTGCGGTCGCCGTACTCGGCGTATTTTTCGTCGGGCCTGAATGCGCGCGTGGCGACCGTCACCTTGTAGCCCAGGGGCACGAGATTCTCCGCAACCTTGTTGACGTAAGTTATCTGGCCGCCGGAGTCGGGGCCGCTCGCGGGCCAGCGCACGTCTGGGCCCGGGTAGCCGTGGTTCGTGATGAGCAGCGCGTGCGGACGCGCCGCCGCGAGGAACGCGTCGTTCTGATCCCTTATGCGCGCAGGCTGTGCGGCAACGGCGAGCGAGATCAAAGATGGCCCTGAATACCCTAAGGCGGATACGAGGGGAGAAGAAATGGGACGCATCAGCGATGACAAGTCAGCCTCCAAAAGATGTCGTGACACGCGATGGGTCGGCCTTGCTGCCGGCGGATGCCCTTCCTAGCTCAATCAGCCGCCACCTTCAAGCACTTTTATCCCCCTCGATGGCGCTGCGGCTCATTCTCAGCCCCGCCCGACCGGCTCCATCCTATTTATCCTCCGTCAGTTCAAAAAGTTTCGCTCTTTTTGCGCGAAAAACTGTTTTTTTGAAAAGGGTCGCGGAAAAACAGCCTTTACACAACAATTCTGCGTTGTTAGCCTCCATTGGTTCGGAAGGGAGGGGGCCATGGCGCCACAGGTGAAAAAGGCGGTTATACCGGCGGGCGGGCTGGGGACGCGCTTTCTGCCGGTCACGAAATCGGTGCCAAAGGAGCTGCTCCCCATCGGCACCAAACCCACGCTGCTGATCGTGCTCGAGGAGGCGGTGGCATCCGGGATCGAGCAGGTGATCCTCATCACATCGCCGCAGAAGACCCACATCATGGACTTCTTCGACACCGACTCCGAGTACGTGAGGGAGCTGGCCGCCCGCGGCAAGGCCCCGCTGCTCGAGAAGCTGAACGAATTGCTCTCGAACGTCGAGGTCGTTCCGGTCCAGCAGATCAAGCCCAGGGGCCTCGGCGACGCGGTGCTGTGCTCCAGGGACGTCGTGGGCGAGGAGCCGTTCGTGGTGATCCTCCCCGACGTGCTCATAGACAGCACCACGCCCTGCTGCAGGCAGCTCATAGACGCCTACGCGAAGACAGGCTGCTCGCTCTCGGCAACCGAGCACACGCCGAGGAATCAGATTCACCTCTACGGGATATACGACATCGGAAAGTCGGACGGTCGCATCCACTGGGCAAAGGGGGTCGTCGAGAAGCCCTCCGCCGACGAGGCGCCGTCCGATCTCTCCGTCGTCGGCAGATACTGCTTCAGCCCGGAGGTGTACGACCTCCTCGAGAACGCAAAGCCGGGCCGCGGCGGCGAGATACAGCTCGCGGACGCTCAGAACGAGCTGGCGAAGAAGGGGAGGTTCGTGGCCTACGAGTACGAGGGGCGGCAGTTCGACACAGGCGACCCGCTCGGGTTCCTCAAGGCGAACATATTCTACAGCTGGAGCTCGGCGCCGGACGAGATCACCTCGTTCATGAGGGAGATGATAGGAGCGAAATGAACATATTCGTGAAGGACGCGCCCAAGCACGTGGGCCACGAGGCGACGATCAAGGGGTGGATCTACAACCTCCGCTCCTCGGGCAAGATCACCTTCCTCCAGCTCCGCGACGGGTCCGGATTCATGCAGTGCATAGTGCACAGGCCCGAGGTCTCGGACGAGATATGGGAGGACGCGCACAGGCTGACCCTCGAGTCCTCCGCGATAATAACCGGCAAGGTCGCCAGGCACCCCAAGCACGACGAGTACGAGATGCACGTCACCGGGATCCACGTGGTCCAGGTCGCGCCCGAGTACCCGCTGGGCAAGAAGGAGCACGGCCCCGACTTCCTGCTCGACAACCGCCACCTGTGGCTGAGATCGAAGAAGCAGTGGGCCATCCAGCGCGTGCGCAACACCGTGATCCTGGCCACATCAGAGTGGTTCGACGCCAACGGCTTCATAAAGATAGACTCCCCGATCCTCACCCCCGCCGCCTGCGAGGGAACGAGCACCCTCTTCGAGGTGGACTACTTCGACCTGGGCAAGGCGTATCTGTCGCAGTCGGGGCAGCTCTACATCGAGGCGGCCATAGCGTCCCACGGCCGGGTCTTCGACTTCGGCCCGGTCTTCCGCGCGGAGAAGTCCAAGACCCGCCGCCATCTCACCGAGTTCTGGATGATGGACGCGGAGATGGCCTACTGCGACCACAGGGGCAGCATGGAGATCCAGGAGCAGCTGATCTCCCACATCGTGAGGCGCGCGGTGGAGCGGAACTTCCAGGAGCTGGGGATCCTCGAGCGCGACATCGAGCGGCTCTCGAAGGTGGAGCCGCCCTTCCCCCGCATGACCCACGCGGAGGCGGTGGAGAGGCTTCACGCGCTGGGCAGCGACATAAGGGCCGACGACGACCTCGGCGGCGACGACGAGACCCTCATCACCCGCGACGAGGTGAAGCCGCTCTTCATCGAGAAGTACCCTGCCAAGGTCAAGGCGTTCTACATGAAGCGCGATCCCGAGAACGACGACCTCGCGCTCTGCTCCGACCTTCTCGCCCCGGACGGCTTCGGCGAGATAATCGGGGGCAGCCAGCGCGAGGACGACTACGACACGCTGCTGCGCCGTCTCGATGAGCACAAGCTCCCGCGCTCCGCCTTCGAGTGGTACCTCGACCTCAGGAAGTACGGCTCGGTCCCGCACGCCGGGTTCGGATACGGGCTGGAGCGGCTCACCGGCTGGATCTGCGGGGTGCCGCACATCCGCGAGACCATACCGTTCCCCCGCATGATAACGAGGCTCACCCCCTAGCCCGCTTCATCACCTTGTAGAAATACCCCTGGCTCACGCGCAGGTTCGCGATGGCGTCCTTCGCCCTGCCGCCCGCCGCCTCGAGTGCCGCGGAGAACACCAGCGGCAGATAGCCATCTATGCTCATTCCCCGGGTGTAGGCGAACTCCTCGGAATACGGGGCGGCGCCCCTCTCCTTCAGTCCGTACCGCTTCATCCTGCTGTAGAGCGTGGCCGGGACGATGCCGAGTTCGGCGGCGGCGGGCCTCACCCTGTGGCCGTTGGCCGCCAGGCACTTGGCCATGATGACCCTCTCGTAGTCGGACCACGGCTTCCCCGGATCGTATCTGTTCTCTTCGTCGATCATGACGCTGCCCTGCGGCGCCATTCCGGGCGGCCGGCGCGCGCCGAAGCCAGCCTTGAATCCTTCGGCCTTTTTGCCGGGCAGCGCCTCGCAGCCGGACACCTGTCGCAACACCTCATCGATCTCGATCGCAAGCGAGCGGGCCTTCGCCTCCAGCTCGGCGACAAGCCTGCTGATCTCGAGCATGCGGCTGCGCGGATCCCCTCCGACAAGTTGTTGAGGTCGAGGTTCAGGTTGAGGTTGAGCGGGGAGCCCGGACTTGGCCTTGATGTCGGCCAGGGCCCCCTTCTCCGAGTCGGTCGATGCCATGGAATCCAGCATGCCGAGGAGATCCGAGTACTCCCCCCTGCGGCCCTGCGCCTGCGCAATCTCGGCGAGGGTGGCATATATCCAGAATCGCTGAGCGGCCGCCTGCGCGACCTGCGAGGCGATGCCGCGCGCCTCCTCCACCCTCGCGCGCGCCTCGTCGAGCCGGCCCGCCGACTTCGCGATGTCGCCTATCTCGAGCAGGCCCCTCGAGAGCGCGGCCCAGTCTGCCGCGGTCTTCTCCGGAACGCTGCGCAGATACTCCACGGCGGGCACCAGGTGGTCGAGCGCCGCGTCGGGCCTCTTGCGGGCCGACTCGACCAGCCCCATGTTTATCGCTATCGCCGCCCCGCCCCTCAGGTCGCCGGTGCGCTCGTGCAGCGCCATGCCCCGCTCGTAGAACGAGATGCTCTGCTCCGAGTCCTCCGATATCCGGTATGCGTTGCCCAGGCCGTTGTAGGCGCGCAGCAGCAGCTCCATGTTGTGGGATCGGCGGCACACCTCGATGCACGCCTTGTACGATTCGATCGCTGCCGGATAGTCCCGCATCGACTGCGCAAGCTGCGCCATGTTGTAATGCGCGCGGCCTACGAGGAGGTCGTCTCCCAGCCTCTCGGCGGCGGCGAGGTCGGCACCCAGGACCGATGCGGCCTCCGAATGCTCGCCGAGCGCGGTGAGCACCACGCCGAGGTCGTTGTTCGTGACCCTCTGCGACTCGCCCTCGGGCAGCGCCCTGGCCGCGAGCATCGTCTCGGTGAAGGTCGCCCTCGCGCCCTCGAGGTCCCCCTCGAGATACCGGATGCTCCCGAGGAGGTTTTGGATCGTGAGGTCGATGCGCATCCCGCCGCCCGACTGCCCGAGCGCGACCTTCGCGTCGTGCAGCGACGCCCTGGCCCTCTCGAACTGCCCGAGCTTTATGTAGGTGCCGCCGAGGCGCACCAGGACCTCGGCCCGCCAGCGCGCCATCGCAGGGCTGCCCGCGCTCGCCGTGATCATCGCCTCCACCGCGGAGAAATGCTCCGTGGCCGCCGGGTAGTCGTGTCCGATGAGATAGGCCTCGCCGAGCTTCATCTGGACCTCGACGCGCCTCTCCATGTCGGAGTCGTCCACCAGGTCGAGCGCCCTGCGAATGAACTTCGCCGCCTCCTCGCCCCTTCCGGCCCTGAGCGACTCCTCCCCCAGAGACATCGCGGCCTCGAATGCGGCCGCGACATCGGAGCCCTGGCTCCGATGCTCGGCGATCTCCCTCGCACCCCCGTTCGAAGCGGCGAGCCATGCGGCGATTGCGTCGTGCATAGCGGTCCTGCGCTCGAAGGCCATGGAATCCTGGATCACCTGTCCCATCAGCGCGTTGTGGAAGCGGAACGCGAACCCCTCGGCCCTGTCGAGCACCCCCTGGGCGACGAGCTTCATGATGGCTGGCCCGGGCTCCGCCGCTTTGCCCCACGCGCCCAGCTCGACCGCGGTGGCGGGCCTCCCGGCGGCGGCCAGCGCCTGGAGGAGCGACTGCGCCTCGCCGGGGAGCCCGATGAAGCGATCGAGCATGAGCCCGCCCACCGTGCGCGGGATCGCGGCCTTGGAGAAGTCCACGCCCACGTCCTCGAATATGGCCTCGTTCCAGCGACCGTGCTCGTCGAAGAGCCCTCCCCCCTCGATCAGCGAGCGGAGCACCTCGGTGAGGAAGAGGGGATTGCCCTCGGTGCGCTCGAACAGCCCCCCGATCAGGGCCTCGGGCGGCCTCTCGAGCCCGGTGAGCGAGGAGACGTAGCTGCCCAGTTCTACCGGCGTGAACGGCTTCACCTCGACGGCGATCGGCAGCAGCGCGGAAAGAGATGCCAGGGCCTCCCCCTGCGCGACCGGCCTCACGGCGAGGGCGATCCATGCGGAGGCGGAGGCGGCCGGCCTGCGCGCGCGGGAGACGAGGGCCAGGAGAGCGGCCCTCATGACCTCGTCGGAGAGCGCCTCCTGCGCATCGTCGAGCATGAATGCGCACAGCCCCCTGCCCTCGGAGAGATGAATGGACAGCCCCTCGCACCACGATCTGAACCCGTCGGGGTCGGAGGCAGACGCCCATTCGATCCTCATGTCGGCGAGCTGAGCCCTGTACTTGAGCTCGCGCAAAAGCCTCGTCTTTCCGATCCCCACGCCCCCCGAGACCAGGCAGCCGCTCGACGCGCCGCTCACCCCCTTGAGCGCAGCCAGGTCCGATTCGAGCGCCGCGAGCTCCTCCGCCCTGCCCACGAACCTCCCCTCGTCGGGGACATACGACAGAAGCGTCTCGCGCGTCTCGAGCGGATAGTCGGACCCTCCAAGGCGGTTCATCTCCCTGATCACCGCGGAGGCGGTAGGAAAGCGGTTCGCAGGGTTCTTCTCGAGGAGCCTCATGACGATCGAATCGAGCCACTTCGGCAGCGTGGGGATCTCATGCGACGGGGCGGGAGGGATGAGCTTGAGGTGCCGCGAGAGCGTCTCCTGGCTCGTCTCCGCCCTGAACGGGTTCTTCCTCACCAGGCACGAGTACCAGAGCACGCCGAGCGAATAGAGGTCCGCACGGCCGTCGGCGCGCTCCCTCGCGATTATCTCAGGCGCCATGTACGAGGGGGTGCCTATGAGCTTGCCCCCCGGGTCGATCCCTGCCAGCCCGAAGTCGATGATCTTCACCGCGGGCCTTTCGCCGCCGACCACTAGGACGTTGGCCGCCTTGATGTCGAAGTGATAGACGCGGAACGAGTGCAGATAACCCAGCGCGCGCAGCGCCTGCACGAAGAGCTCGGTGATCTCGCCGAGCTTCTTCCCCTTCGTGGCGTTCACTATGTCCCTGCCCCTTATGATCTCCGAGGTGTAGTAGTAGCGGCGGGTCCCGGCGTCGAAGCCGAAGTCCAGTATCGAGGCGATGCATGGATGGCGCATGTCCCGAAGGATCGAGAACTCGTTTTTGAACTCCTCGAGCGCCGCCTTCTTGAGGACGGCGATCTCTCCCTTCAGGAGCTTGAGCGCACACTCGCCGTCCGGCCCCTCCACGAGATATACGTCGCTGAAACCCCCTCCCCCGAGGAGGTCCTTGATCTCGTATTTCCCGTCTATTATCTTGGGGTTATCCATATCGGCCCCTGGCATCAAAATTCGTTCTGGAATCAAAAATATAATACCACATTTAATGCTTGTTCAAAATAAATAGTTTATATTGAAAGCTATAATCCATGTATTATTTATTTTAAACTATTTTGATGATTTTTTTATAGATCATTATTTTGATCATATGATTTGGAACAATTCTGAATCATCAAAGTAACTGATTGATATTCCAAGAAATAAAATTATTTCAGCCATTGGCATCTACCTTGCTTTAAAATAGTATGTGTATCCACGACCCTCTGAAAGGGGGATAGCGATATGAAGACAAAAATCACATCATACACAGGGCCGATCCTGGCCATAGCACTGCTTTGGGCAGGGTGCGGCTCTGTCTCTGCGCCGCCCATCGATCTGCCCGCGCCCATCACCGGGCGGATAGACGTCTCCACCCCCGATGCGGACGGCAACGTCGCGGTCAGCGGCTCCGAGGGGGCGGTCACAGGGGGCGCGCTGGTGATGGTGGTGAACGAGTCCGAGACTGCGGGCCTCGACCTGCTCCGCTACATCGTCAGATCGGCCTTCGCCGCAGATCTCCCGGAGATATGCGGCGAGACAGGGCACGCCTGCGAGTACTCGGAAGAGGACGGCTCCTTCACAATGGGGATCGCCGCCGCCGCGGAGCAGGAGCTGACGATAGGGCTCATACACGCGGACAGCGGGGCGTGGAGGAGCCCGACAATAACGGTGACGGTCCCGAAGCCTGCGGAGCCTGAGGAAAACTGCGCGGGGAAGGGGCTCACGGGCGCCGTGGCGGACATAGCCATCGCCCCTGTGAGCGGAGTGCCGATACTCCTCAAGCAGGGCACCGACACGACGACCAACACCCTCGTGATAGGGGCGTCGGGCGAGACGACCGTGAAGATAAACGGCTGCTACGCCCACTCCATAGCCGCGAAGGAGGTCTCGGGCGCGGACCGCATAGTCGTGACCAGCAAGGACGACAAGACCGTCTGGATGGGCACGTTCGAGGGCGGCGCATTCACGGACAAGCGCTCCTTCACCATGCAGAACGAGCCCATGCACGCGATCTTTCTGCCTGTCCCGTCCCCGGTCAAGGCGCCCATAGTCGCCACGAGGACGGGCGACTCGGTGGTGCTCTCCTTCGTGTCGATGATAGACGGCACGATCATCAGCACGATGGATCTTTACCTCGGGAGCGTGCCCCTCACCGGCCTCACGAAGAGCCTGTCCATCTCCGTCATAGAAAACGACGAGGGCAAATACATCGGCGCGCTGCTCACGCAGACTACCAGCGCCGTCAACTCTTACCTCACGATCTTTGAGGCCGACAACCTCACGCACAAGGCGACGTGGCAGAGGGCTGACGCAGGGGACATGGACACCATGGTCTCAGCATCCCTTTACATCGACGCTTCGAACGAGTTCATCAGGGTGGCGATAGTGGACTCCGCCGCGCTCCCTCGCGCGCTCTATGAGAACAACATAATTGTTGATCTCGGCCTGCTGCAGCAGCCTTTGAGTCCTGGCGTCAAGCTCGACGATATAGTCAACTGGGTCGATCTTGCGGAGGTGACCAAGAACGACTGCTTGAGCGGATCCCTCCGGGACATCGAGGTCGCGAGGCAGCCCCTGGGACCGATGGCGGTCATGAGCACCTCCGACGGGCGCCTCGCCACCATCCAGATGATCGGCGCGACGTCCGGATGCGTGGTCCAGGACTGGGCAGCGGGCCACGACATACCCGCGATAGCGCTGGACAACGTGCTCAACATCCTCTTCGGCGCGGACGCAGATGCGGGCATGGCGATAGACGGCACCCCGCTGCTGTATTGAGGCCATGGCAGACCGTCGCGACACATCTCTCCCCAGGATCGTCTTCGAGGACGATTCCATAATAGTCATAGACAAGCCTGCGGGCATGCCGTGCGCCTCACTGAAGGAGGGCGAACGGGGCACCCTGGCCGCGTGGCTCAACGACCGTCGGGCCGCCCAGGCTGGCGTGGGCCGAAACCCCCTCGAGGCCGGGCTCGCGAACCGCATAGACAACGGGACCTCGGGGCTGGTCATCGCGGCGAAGAGCACCGAGGCGCACGAAAACCTCAGGGCGCAGCTCTCGGGAGGCTCTGCGAGAAAGAGGTACCTCGCGCTCGTGATCGGCGACCCCCCTGCACGCGGCATGACCGACGTCCCCATCGCACACCACCGGTCGAAGGCGAAGAGGATGGTCGCGTGCGAGACAAAGTCCCGCGCAGCCGCTCTCTCCGCGAGGCCGGCCCACACCTCGTTCGAGGTGGTGGAGCGGCTCGAGCTGGACGGCGCGCACTACGCGCTCCTCTCGGTCATGATCAGGGCCGGGGTGCGCCACCAGATACGCGTGCACCTGGCGCATCTGGGCTTCCCCATATCGGGCGATCCCATCTACCGCAGCCCCGGAAAGAGGGGCGCCGACCCCCTCGCCCCCCCGAGGCAGATGTTGCACAGCGCGAGGCTCTCCCTCGCTCACCCCGCATCGGGGGAGATCGTGTCTTTCGAGGCGCCGCTCCCGCCCGATTTCACAAAGGCGATCTCGCGCCTCTCTGCGCGCAGGAATCGTTGACACGGCGGACAGCAGCCCCTATACCTCGCGCATGCGCATATCCGTCATATCGGCGCTCGCGGTCGCCGCCACGCTCATGGCCGCATCGGTGATGCTGGTCGGAGGCACGGCCGTGGGGGGCGCCGGCAGCCTCGCGCTCGACGACCTCTCCACCTCCAAGACCGGCTCCTTCCCCAGGCGATGGCGCACCTGGCCCATGCAGCGGGGCGACGCGGCGAAGGTCTACAGGGTAGTGGATGAGGACGGCAGGAAATTCATCCGCGCCCATGACGAGTGGGACCTCTCGGAGCAGATATTTCTCAACTTCGACTGGAACGTCAAGGCGAGGCCTCGGCTCTCATGGCAGTGGCGAGCGACGAGGCTGCCCGCAGGCGGGGACGAGTCCCGGGACGCCGCCAACGACAGCGCATGCGCCCTGTACGTGGTGGTGGGACGCTACAAGGGGCACGCGATCAAGTACGTCTGGAGCACGACGCTGCCGGCGGGCAGGGTAGTCTCCAGGAGGGACGGAAAGCTCAAGGTGAAGGTGCTCGACAGCGGCGGCGCGGGCGTATGGCGCAGCCACACTGTCGACGTGCTGAAGGACTACCGCGATCTGTTCGGAAGCGATCTTGAAAAGAACCCCTCCGGCATAGGCATACTCACCGACGGAAACGCCACGCACAGCCCGTCCGCGTGCGACTACGCCGACTTCGCGATATCCAAAGAGGCGGGATGAGATGAGGCGCTCGATAGCCACAGCCGCGGCATTGCTGGCCATCGTTGCCTCAGCGCCGCACGCCGCTGAGGCGGCGAAGAAAAAGGCAGGGCAGCGGGCGCCGGCCGCCGCTTCCCCGGTCGTCCCGCAGAGGGCGATCGACGCCATCGCCTCGCACGACCTCGCCGCCGCGGTGCTGGCGCTGCGAGATGAGCCGCAGAGCCCCAGGATCAACTACATCATCCGCGCCGCCACGAGCATTGCGCTCGACGAGATCGGCGAGAGCCCGTCGCGCTCCGAGGCGCACAAGCACTACCAGAACCTGGCCGTCGCCTACCACAACCTCTTTCTCTTTCTGAAGTCGCACGGCACGATGGACAGGGGGTATTTCGACAAGGCGCTGAAGAGCTACAAAAAGGCCAAGCGCGCAGGCACGGTCCTGCACAAGGCGGAGTGCGACCTTTTGTCCGCAGCGCTGCACGCCTCGATGGGCGAGCGTGAAAAGGCGCTCAAGATGTTCGGGAAGATAGACGATATCCTGCTGCGCAGCGATTTCGAGTCCATGGAATATCTCGCCGCATATCATGCGGCGATGGGCGATGCGGCCGGGGCGTGCGAGGCGCTGGCCGCGGCGTTCAGGATCAATCCCGCGGGCACCGTCGCATGGATCGAGGTGGGGGACGACTTCCACGATATCGAGGACGACCCGCAGTACAGATCGCTGGTGGCGTCCATGTCATCGTCCCGCAACGCCGATGACATCACCCTGTGCGTCCCGCCCGCCGAGGGGCCGAAACTCGAGATGCCCGAGGCCGGGCCCGCCCCGGCCCCCAAGGGCAAGCCTCGCAAG
>JAFGMW010000066.1 GCA_016927275.1 Pseudomonadota bacterium | reverse complement strand
GCCACCCCGGCGAACACTATCAGCATGGAGAGGAGCGCGCGCTCCACCTGGCGCAGCTTGTCCCCCCAGCGCCTCCTGCGCTTCACCGTCTGCCTGTTGAGAAAAATGCTCATAAAATCCGTGACTCGTGACTCGTAACTCGTGACTCGTGACAGTTCACAAAATCATACGTTCACCTTGAGCCGGGCGTTGTCGAGGAGGCGCAGGCATATCTCGTCGAAACCTATCCCCACGTGCGCCGCGGCCTTCGGCACCAGCGACAGCTCTGTCATCCCGGGTATCGTGTTGATCTCAAGGAAATAGGCCTCGTCGTCCGATGGCGCTATGAAGTCGACCCTGGCCGTGCCCTCGCACTCTATCTCCCTGTATATCCTCCGGCTCAATCGCTGCAGCTCGACCGCCAGCGGCTCGCCTATCCTCGCCGGCACTATGTATTCGGTCATGCCCTTGGTGTACTTGGACGCATAGTCGTAGAACCCGCTCTTCGGCGCTATCTCGAGGACCGGCAGCGCCTCGCCGTTTATCAGCCCCACAGTCAGCTCCCTCCCCTGCACGAACTTCTCCACGAGCACCCTGCTGTCCGACTCCATGGCCTTCTCGATCGCCGGGGAGAGCTCGCGGGCCTCCCTCACGATCGTCATGTTTATCGTCGAGCCCTCCCTGGACGGCTTGACTATCACCGGCATCTCCATCCGGAGAGAGGCCGCGAACGGCCCGGGCTCGTTCCTTTCGGCGTCGAACACCTCCTCGGGCAGGCACGGTACGCCGAGTTCGCGGGCGACCATCTTGCAGACGATCTTGTCCATGCCCACCGAGGACGCCATCACGCCCCCGCCGGTGTAGGGTATCCTCATCATCTCGAGGAGCCCCTGCACGCATCCGTCCTCGCCGAACTTGCCGTGCAGCGCGATCAGCGCAACCTCCGGCTTCGCCCTGTCCAGCGCGCCGACCAGCTCCGCGCCCCAGCCCACGTCGATGTCTACGACCTCGCATCCCTGACGCCTGAGCGCGGCCGATATGGCGGAGCCTGTCCTCAAGGATATCTCCCTCTCCCTGGAGACCCCCCCCATGAGCACCGCCACCCTTTTGCCTTTCCATCTCCCGGTCATAAAAAACCTCGCGATCCGTAACCCGTGATCAGCGTCTCGCCGTCACCTCTCGCCTGTTATCTCGATCGCATGCTCGAGGGTGACGCCTGTGAATTCCCTCACCCGATCGCGGATGAGGCTCATGAGCACCAGGATGTCCCGTGCCGTGGCGTTGCCCTCGTTGACGATCGCGTTCGGGTCGTCGATCGCCACCCTCGCGCCTCCGACGCGCACCCCCCTCAGCCCCGCTTCGTCTATGAGCGCCGACGCGCAGGTCTTGCAGCCGCTCGAAAACACATGCGAGATACGCATGTCCTTCGGCGCGGGACGGATCACGGCCTGTTCGCCGGCCGCCTTGAGCCTGAAGATCGCCCTGACCACGACGGAGGTGCGCGGCACCTTCAGCGCCCCCGTCTCGAAGCGGAGCGCCCCGCCGCGCAGGGTGAGCTCCCTCCCCTCCTTGGTCACTATGGTGACCTCCTCGACCGAATCGACGAACCCGGGGGCGTCGTCGCCCCTGCCTGAAAACAGGGCTCCGCCTGCGGTGCCGCACGAACCGGAGATCCGATCGGGCACGGCAAGGCCCCTGGCTGCGCACATCTCGCAGAGCGCCCTCGCAGCGCATGCGCTGCCGGCAGAGACCAGCGCCTCATCCCTGCGCTGCTCCCTGATCTCCGCCCCCTCGAACTCCCCGCCGAGCCCGATGACGATGCCGGAGATGCCGCCGTCCCTCACCACCGTTGAGCTCCCCCTCCCCCAGGACCTGTATTCAACGCCGTTGTCGATCGCCCAGGCGAGCACGGCCTTGAGCCCCGCGATCCCGTCCGCCCTGACCATCGCCTCGGCCGGGCCTCCGACCCCTGCGGCGCTGTGCCGGGACATCGCCTCGTCGAAGAGGACCGATCCCTCCGGCAGGAGCGCGGCCAGGGCATCGCGCTGCTGTCTGCTCATCCTCCTGTCCTGCTCCGACTGGCGCTCGAGCTTCGCGCGCAGCCTGGGGTTGAGCGAGATCAGGTCAAGCTCTTCGAGAAGGCCTTCGCCGTCTGCGTCACGCTCCCCGCCCCCAGGAAGAGGATCATGTCCTCCCTCCGGCACCACGGCGCGAGCGTCGACAGGACCTCCTGCGTCGTCGGGGCGAACGCCACCATCTTCTTCGGGTATCGCCTGCACAGCTCTCTCCATAGTCTCCCCCCGTTATAGTTTTTGCGCGGTCTCTCGCCGGCAGCGTACACGTCCATCACCACCACCGCGTCGGCGTCCTTCACGCACGAGACGAAGCGGTCGAAGTGATATGCGAGCCTCGAGTAGCGGTGAGGCTGCAGCACCGCCACCAGGCGCTTCTTCGGCCAACCGCCCCTGGCGGCGCATATAGTGGCCTGTATCTCGGCCGGGTGGTGGGCGTAGTCGTCCACCACCATGGGGCCCTTCCTGGTGAGCACCTGGAAGCGCCTGGCCACGCCCCTGAAGCTCAAGAGCGACGATCTTATGGTCTTGAACGGGATGTCGAGGTAGAGGCCCACCGCTATCGCGGCCAGCGCGTTCTCGACCTGGTGCGTCCCTATCATCCCGAGCGTCACTTCGCCGAGCTGCTCCGACCGCTGCATCACCGTGAACGTAAGGCGGTCGCCATCCTGGCGGATCCCGCTAGCCCAGTAGTCGGAGTCCTTCGCCCCGTACGTGATGCACGGCCTGGTTATCCTCGGCACTATGGCCCTCACGACAGGGTTCGCCGTGCATGCGATCACGGCGCCGTAGAAGGGGACCTTGTTCGCGAACTCCACGAACGCCCGCTTGAGCCCCTCGAAGCCGGAGTAGTTCTCCATGTGCTCGCGGTCTATGTTTGTTATCACGCCGACCGTGGGGGCGAGCTTGAGGAACGAGCCGTCCGACTCGTCCGCCTCCGCGACCAGGTACTCCCCCTTGCCGAGCCTTGCGTTCGAGCGCAGGTTGTTGACCTTGCCCCCGATTATAAGGGTCGGGTCGAGCCCTGCGCGGTCCAGCATGTGCCCTATGAGCGAAGTGGTGGAGGTCTTCCCGTGCGCGCCGGCGACCGCGACCCCGTACTTGAGGCGCATGAGCTCGGCCAGCATCTCCGCGCGCGGCACCACCGCGATGCCGAGCCTTCGGGCCTCGCGGACCTCGGGATTGCCCTCGCCCACCGCCGAGGAGATCACCACCGCATGGGCGCCGTCTATGTTCTGCCGCCTGTGGCCTATGTGGACGCGGGCCCCCCTGCGCGCGAGCCTCTTGGTCGCATCGCCCCTCTTGATGTCCGACCCGGTCACCCGGTAGCCCAGGTTGAGGAGCACCTCCGCGATGCCGCTCATGCCGATGCCGCCGATGCCGACCATGTGTATCTGTTGATACTTCTTGAACACCTATGAACCTCCCTGGCCTCCCGCCGCAGCCATGCACTCCCTCGCTATCGATCTCGCCGCGTCGGGCCTTCCGAACCCCAGCGCTCCGGCGCGCATGGATTCGAGCCTCTGCCTGTCCTCGATCAGCGACGAGATCTCGCGCGAGACCCTCTCGCCGGTGAACTCGGAATCGGCCACCATCACCGCGCCGCCGGCGCGCACCAGCGCCTCGGCGTTCGCCCTCTGGTGGTCGTCGGCCGCGTGCGGATACGGCACGAGCACCGCCGGTATGCCCAGCGCCGAGACCTCGGCGACGGTGTTGGCGCCCGACCTCGCGACAACGATGTCGGCCCTCTCGTAGCACTCCCACATCCGGTCGGTGAACTCAAAGACCGTTGCCTCGATGCCCGCCTCCGCGTAGGCGCGCTCGATGGAGAGCGGATCGTCGTTGCCGCCTGTCTGGTGCACGATCGAAATCCTCTCCCTGAGAGGCGCGAGCCACGGGAGCGCGGCGACCATCCCCCTGTTCAGCGTGCGCGCCCCCTGAGACCCTCCGAAAACGAACACCGTAGCCCTGGCGGAACCATCGCGGGCGCCGTGGCGCGCCTCCAGTATGCTGCGCCTCACAGGGGTGCCGGAGATCGCGGCCTTCCTCCCGAACGCGGGGGCCGCCTCCGGGTAGGATACGAACACCCTCTTCGCGAACCTGGCCAGCATGCGGTTGGTGAGCCCCGGTATCGCGTTCGGCTCCACGAGCATCACCGGTATCCTCTGAATCCAGGCGGCCAGGCAGAGCGGACCTGCCGCGTATCCGCCTATGCTGATGAGGACGGAAGGCCTCCTGGACGCCAGCATCGCCGAAGCCCTGAGCACCGACACGGGCAGGGCGAGGGCGGCGCATATCTTCGCGAACCCCTTTCGGTCCTTGAGAGAATGGGATTTGATGAGCATGAGCGGCCAGCCGCGCTGCGGCACGATCCCGGCCTCGAGGCCGCGCTCGGTCCCTGCGAAGCGTATCTCCGCAGCGGGGGTCATGCCGGCGATCTCCTCGGCTATGGCGATGCCCGGGAAGACGTGGCCGCCGGTGCCGCCGGCAGCGATCAGAAAGTATTTGCCCTTTCCCTCTCCCATCCCTTCGGTCCTCCCTCTCAGGCCCAGCCTTGCCCGGCCTTCCTGTAGGTCGACACGTTGAGCAGAATCCCCGCTGCGACCAGCGACATGACCAGCGAGGACCCTCCGTAGCTTATGAACGGAAGCGCCAGCCCCTTGGTGGGCAGAAGGCCAAGCACCACCCCCATGTTGAGGACCGCGCCCATCCCGATCAGCAGGGTGCACCCTGCGGCTAGGTATCTGCCGAAGAGATCGGGCGCCCTGAGCGCTATCCTGATCCCGCGGTAACAGAGGAACCCGAAGAGCGAGAT
>JAFGMW010000065.1 GCA_016927275.1 Pseudomonadota bacterium | reverse complement strand
GGCCCCTCCCCGGTTGTAACTGCAGGGCAGCGCTGTATCCGATGGGGTGGCATAAATCAACAATTTTGTTGATCTTTCCGGGGGGCTCTGTTAGATCGGCTCAAATTTCGGGCGCCTCCCCCGCGGGGGGACGGCGGAATTTTTTCAGGAGAAAAAAGCCATGTTCCTGGACCCCATACTGGGTTTGTTTTCCAACGACCTGGCCATAGATCTCGGCACGGCGAACACGCTCGTCTACGCGAGGGGGAAGGGGATCATAGCCGCGGAGCCGTCGGTGGTGGCGGTCCAGCGCGACAACCGCGGGATCAAGCGGGTGCTCGCGGTCGGCAAAGAGGCCAAGGAGATGCTCGGCCGCACCGCCGGCACGATAGAGGCGATCCGCCCCATGAAGGACGGCGTCATCGCCGACTTCGAGGTCACCGAGGCGATGCTGCGCTACTTCATCCGCAAGGCGCACAACCGCAAGACGCTCATCAGGCCGCGCATCATCGTCTGCATTCCGTTCGGCGTCACCGAGGTGGAGAAGAGGGCGGTGCGCGAGTCGGCGGAGACCGCCGGCGCTCGCGAGGTGTATCTCATCGAGGAGCCGATGGCCGCGGCCATCGGCGCGGGGCTCCCGATCACCGAGCCGTCGGGCAACATGGTCGTGGACATCGGCGGCGGCACCACCGAGGTCGCGGTCATCTCCCTCGCCGGCATCGTCTTCTCGAAGTCGATCCGCATAGCGGGCGACAAGATGGACGAGGCGATCATCCACTACATCAAGCGCAAGTACAACATGCTCATAGGCGAGCGCACCGCCGAGGCGGTGAAGATCGCCATCGGCACCGCCTACCCGGACGGCGAGATCCGCTCCATGGAGATAAAGGGTCGCGACCTGGTCGCCGGCGTCCCCAAGACCCTCGAGATACACTCCGAGGAGGTCCGCGAGGCGATAGTCGAGCCGGTGAACGCGATCGTCGAGGCGGTGAAGATAACGCTCGAGCGCACGCCGCCCGAGCTCTCCGCCGACATCGTGGACCGCGGCATAGTCCTGACCGGCGGCGGCGCTCTGCTCCGCAACCTCGACATCCTGCTGCGCGAGGAGACGGGGCTCCCGGTGAGGGTCGCCGACGATCCCCTCTCCTGCGTGGTGCTGGGCTCCGGAAAGGCGCTGGAGAGGCTCGACGTCTTCAGGGGGATAACGGTAAACTGACCTGGCCCGTTCTCTGTGCCGGATCCTCGATGGAGGGGCCTTCGTCCTCGAAGCGGAGAGGGCATCGGGGGCCGGCCATCGAGGTTTTTTCATATGCCCTTTCTGGCGAGAAAGATCAGATTCCTCCCGTTCCTCGTCCCCATATTCCTCTCGCTCGTCTTCTTCTCGCTCAGCTCGATGAAGATGCGCAGGGCCCCGTGGTACCAGGAGGCGGTCTCGAACCTCGTCGAGCCTCCGCAGTGGCTGGCGAGCCGGGTCGCCCGCTCGATCGGCGGCGCGTGGGACGGCTACGTGGCGCTGGTGGGGGCGGCGCAGGAGCGCGACGCGCTGGCGGCGAGGGTGGCAGAGCTCGAGGGGGAGGCGCTCCGCTCCGAGGAGGTCTCGCGCGAGAACGAGAGGCTGAGGGCGCTGCTCGGCTACCGCGAGGGGTTCCCGCAGAGGACGGTCGTCGCGCGCGTGGTCGCCAACGACCCGCGCTCGGAGTTCAAGAGCATCACCATAGACAGGGGGTTCTCCGACGGCGTGAGGCCGCTGATGCCGGTGATCGGCCCGAGGGGGCTGGTCGGCAAGGTGGGCACGGTGGACAGGGGCAGCGCGAGGGTCCTTCTGCTCACCGACCCCAACAGCTCGGTGGACTGCATGGTCCAGCGCTCCCGCGCCAGGGGGCTGGCGGTGGGGACCGCTTGGCGCACCGAGCTCAAGCCCGGGTTCTACATCGCGAGGATGGAGTACCTGCGCAGGGTCAGCGACATCCGCGAGGGCGACGTGGTGGTCACCTCCGGGTTCGACACGGTCTTCCCCCCGGGGATCCCCATAGGCACGGTGAAGGACGTCTCGACCTCCAGGTACGGGGTCTTCACCGGCGCGACGGTCGTGCCGTTCGAGAACATGGCGGAGCTGCAGGAGGTGCTGGTGGTGATCGGCGTCGAGACGCGCATCCCGGCCCGTCAGGGCGCGGAGGGATAGATGAGGTTCTTCATCCTCATGGCCCTCTACGGAGTCGCGGCGGTGGTCCTGGCCACGACCGTGCTCGCCGGATGGCCGACCCAGATGATAAGGTTCGACCTCATCATCCCCGCGGTCGCGGTGACCTCGTTTTACAAGGGCAGGGGGGAGGCGATACCGGTCGTTCTCTTCTACGGGCTGATCGTGGATGCCGCCTCCGCCGCCCCCTTCGGCATGTCGGTGCTCTCCTACGTGGTCGTCTACCTCTTCGTCAGGGCGATCATCACGAAGATATCGCTCCAGGAGGGGGTGGGGCTGCTCTTCTGGGTGGCCATCATAAGCCTGGTGGACAAGGCGGTCTGCGCGGTCGTGCTCTACGTCTCCTCGGACGGGATATACCTCTCGAGGATCGTCATGGAGCTCGCCCCTGCGCAGGCGCTCATGGATGCCGCGGTGGGTTTTGTCGTCATCCCGATCATCACATGGTACTGGGACCTCTCCTGGGAGAAGATCTCGAGGCCCAGGGGCCTCGTGCTGAAGTAGGGGACGAGCGATGAATAACGGTTGACGATTCCCGGGTCCCGGGTTCCGGGTCCCGGTT